>JAENWH010000126.1 GCA_016650135.1 Peptostreptococcaceae bacterium | reverse complement strand
TACAATAAAATATAAATAGAAGCGGGGAAACCCCCGCCTGAATTTCTTAGTATTACTTTCTTAATCCTAATTCAGTAATAAGATTTCTATATCTTTCGATATCCTTATTCTTTAAGTAATTAAGAAGGTTTCTTCTTTGGCCAACCATCTTTAACAGGCCTCTTCTTGAATGATGATCTTTTTTGTGTATCTTTAAATGTTCATTTAAATCATTGATTCTAAAAGTCAGAATAGCTACCTGAACTTCCGGAGAACCAGTATCTCCTTCTTTTGTTTGAAACTTCTTAATAATTTCTGTTTTCTTTTCCTGTGTAATCATTTATTTCTCCTTTTCTACATTCACCTTATGCCGTGTCCATGTCGGAGTGTCAAAAAACTCAGCAATAGGTATTCTTTATTTAACAACTCATGATATCATAAATCATATGGTTTTGTCCAGTGTTTTACAGCAAACCATGCTGAATATGATACTCTTTTGCAAAGAGACAATCTTTTCTTATTTGTTCTTTTAATGACTCCACATTTTTGAATTTTTTCTCATCTCTTATTTTTTGCAAAAACTCCACTTTGATTTTCTTTCCGTATAATTCTTTATCAAAATGAAAAATATGCGTTTCCACATTCTTTGAGTACTCTCCAATTGTTGGTTTGACACCAGCATTTGTAATACTTGGAAACCTTGTGCCATTATATATGCAAATGGTTACATATACACCATTAGAAGGTGTTACCATCGTTTCATCAACGATTATATTTGAAGTTGGAAACCCGATTGTCCTACCGATTTTATTGCCGATTTTCACTTCACCACCGATGGAATAATATCTGCCAAGATATTTATGACATTGATCCACTTTTCCATCTGCAATCAAATTTCTGATAAAAGAACTGCTGACTACATTCCCGTCCACTTTGTAGGGTTGGAGCACATGAAGCCCAAAGCCACATCGTTCCCCTTCTTTCAAAAGAGATTGGGGGGTACCCTTGCCATTATGTCCAAATCTAAAGTTGAATCCGCAGTATGCTTCTTTCATTCTTAATTTATCTACCAGTAAATCATCAATAAAAACCATCGGATCCATATTCATTATTGTTTCATCAAAGGGAATATTAAATAAATAATCTACCCCAAGACTCTCAATGATTTCTGCTTTTTCTTCCGGATAAAGAATATTTTTTACTGTCATTCCACCCTTTATTAAATTCTTAGGGTGATTTGAGAAGGTAAATACACTGCTTTTCAAATTTGAAACGCCAGCACTTTTAACAGATTTCTTTATTATTTCCTGATGCCCCAAATGAATGCCGTCAAAATTCCCAAATGCTATAACAGAAGGCTTTATGTTTTTAATTTCATCTAAACTGTTAAAAATCAGCATCCTCCAGCCCCCTTAAAAATATTTTATCTGCCACTAACTTGTTATATGTTGTATTGTAGAATGCAACCCCCAGGAATTTTTTTTTCGACTCCTTAACGGTATACATTTTATATGCTTTTTTGTATTCCTCCCGAATTTTAAAGGGCGGTTCTGCCATTTTATATAGGGGGTCACTGATTATTTTACCTTCGCTGACTGCAATGTGCCCGCCCGTAACAAACCACACGGCTCTGTCTTCAGGAAGATTGAATTCCCCAAAATAAATTAACGGGAAATCTGTCGGTAATAAAAACTGTTTCAATTTTTCTTCATCTGCTCTTCCATATTCGATATACCTGCCTGTATTCGGATCCCTTACATCTTCAGATGTCCTGATTGCTTTTAATTGTTCTATTGTTACTGAATTTTCAACGTTGAAGGCTCCGCTTTCCAACCTTATCAAACTGGACATGGTTGCTGCAGCACCTAATTTATGGCCAATATCCACACAAATTGTTCGGACATATGTGCCTTTTGAGCAAGTCACATCAAACTCAAGCGTCATTTGCTCAAAATTAATGTTGTTTACTGTAAAATCTTTTATGTAAACTTGTCTTGATTTAATTTCAACCTCGATGCCAGCTCTGGCATATTCATAAAGCTTCTTTCCATTCACTTTCAACGCCGAATATTTAGGTGGAATTTGAGTAATTAAACCATTAAAATCCTTCACAATACTGTTTATCTTTTCTTCAGTAATTACGGCGACCTTCTTTTGTCTGATTTTCAGTTCTTCCCTTTCATCCGAAACGGTTTTTCCCCAAATATCCTGCGTATCTGTTTCAAGTCCAAATACCAAGGTGCATCTGTATTTCTTGAAATCCATCTCCAGATATTCTGCTACTCTTGTAGAAGGGCCAATACACAAAGGCAAAACACCTGTTGCCATTGGATCCAAGGTTCCTGTGTGACCAATCCTTTTAACTCCTGTCAATCGTCTTAATACATTCACGCAATCATGAGAAGTCATATTTGCCGGTTTATTCAAATTTATTATTCCCTTGCTTATCATTTATGCTCCTGAGACATGGCTAGAATAATCTCTTCAGTAATAATGTCAACACATTTTTTTATTGATTCATTCATTGTAAAGCCAGCTGCTTTCACGTGCCCGCCTCCACCGAATTTTGAGGAAAATTTAGCAACGTCAAAGTCTTTTTTTGCACGCATGCTGACCTTGACATTTCCTTCCGTTGTTTCTTTGAGAAATATTGCCACCTCTACGCCGCTGATGCTCCGCATGGTTTCTACAATACCCTCAGCTTCATCAATCGTCGCCCCTGTATCGGTCAATGCCTTTTGTTTCAGATACGCGATAGCCACCCTTCCATTCAGAAGGAGTTTCATTGTGCTCAAAGTAATACTTGTCATCATCAGTTTTTCACGTCTGATGTTCTGATAAATTTTAACACTGACTTTTGAATGATTAATTCCCAAATCATATAAATCAGCAATGATTTCATGGGTTTCCTTCGTTGTGTTTGAATATTGAAAATTTCCTGTATCTGTTGAAATTGCAGCATAAAGAGCCTCTCCAATTTCAGAATCCAGAGGGGCTTTCATTGTAAGCAACAGTTTATATACGAGTTCTCCTGTTGCTGCTGCCTTTGAATCAATCAGATTGTATTCCGTAAAGCTTTTAGAAGTTGAATGATGGTCAATGCACATAAGTGTTTCTCCTTGAAGAAATTTCTCTTTCCGCTTTGCAAATCTTTCAATTTCTGCACAGTCTACAGTCATACAAATATCAGGATTTTCAATGATATTCTGATCAAAGGTGCAATATGAATTATCCAGAAAAGATAAATTTACCGGGATTTCATCCTCAATCAGTACATAGGTTGTTTTCCCCAAAAGTCTTAAGCCCTTGCATAATGCCACAGAAGAGCCTAGACAATCGCCATCCATATTTACATGTGGAAACAGCAAAACACTGTTTACGGAAAGCAGTTTTGCAGCCATCATTTCCATTTCCAACTGAATTTCTTTATTCTTCGTCTTCATCGTCTTTGTTGTCATTTTCGTTTCCTTCTATGCCCAGGTCATGAATCAGCCTTGTAATGTGCCTCCCATACTCCATAGAGGTGTCCATTTTGAATAACACCTCCGGAACATGTCTGAGCTTGATCTGTTTTCCGATTTCTCTTTTGATTAATCCTTTGGCACTTCTAAATGCTGCCAGCACCTCTTCTTTTTCTTCTTCTGAAGCTTCACTGCTGCTGGTTAATCCAAGTACGCTTACATATGCAGTCGCATAACTTCCATCAGCAGTCACTTCTACAGCAGAAATGCTGACCATCCCCGATAATCTGGGGTCTTTAATTTCCCTTAGGAGAAGTTCACTGATAATCTTTCTTATTTCTTCTCCTAATCTTCCCTGTCTATATCCTTTTCCCATTTTTCTCCTGTTTTGAACTACTTACGTTCAATTTCTTCCATTTGGAAGCATTCAATTAAATCGCCTTCTTTAACGTCATTGAAGTTTTCAATTCCAATACCGCATTCAAATCCTTTGGCAACTTCTTTTGCATCATCCTTAAACCTCTTCAATGATGATATTTTCCCTTCATGGATTACAATTCCATCACGTACAAGTCTGATTTCAGCATTTCTTACAACTTTACCTTCTGTTACATAAGCACCGGCGATTAAACCAATACCAGGAACCTTAAAGGTTTCTCTGATTTCAACCTTGCCAAGAATAACTTCTTTAAAGATTGGATCAAGCATTCCCTTGATAGCTGCTTCAATTTCATCTATTACATTGTAAATGACTCTATACGTTCTGATTTCTACTCCCTCGCGCTCCGCAATCTGACTGACCGCAGTGCTTGGTCTTACATTAAATCCTATGATAATCGCTCCCGAAGTGCCGGCAAGCATTACATCTGATTCCGTTACTGTTCCAACGCCCGAGTGTAATACTTTAACTCTGACATTTTCATTTTTCATCTTTTCAAGTGAGGATTCCAAAGCTCCAACTGACCCTTGAACATCACCCTTTATAATCAGGTTAAGCTCTTTTACTTCACCTTCCAGCAACTGACTAAACAATTGTTCCAACGTTGTGCTTGAATTTCTTGCAAATACTTCTTCTCGAAGTTTGGTTTTTCTGCTTTCAGCAATTTCCCTGGCCATTTTATCTTCCTTAACGGCATTAAATACATCACCCGCTTCAGGCACGTCTGATAATCCAAGTATTTCGACAGCTGTAGCCGGGCCAGCCTTTTTAATGGTTTCACCAAGATGATTCACCATTAATTTTATTTTACCCGAGTTTGTCCCTGCAACGATACTGTCACCTGAGTGCAGTGTACCGTTTAATACCAGTAATGTCGCAACTGTTCCTCTTGCCTTGTCAATTCTAGCCTCAATAACAGTTCCAGAAGCCAATCTGTTCGGATTTGCTTTTAGTTCCATGATTTCAGCCTGAAGTAATATCATTTCAAGAAGTGTTACAATTCCTTCGCCTGTTTTTGCAGAAACTGGTACGCAGATGGTGTCTCCGCCCCACTCTTCAACTAAGATTCCGTGAGTGCTAAGATCTTTTTTAACCTTATCCAGGTCTGCTGCCGGTTTGTCCATTTTATTTACTGCCACGATGACTGGCACGCCAGCTGCTTTCGCATGACTGATTGATTCTATTGTCTGCGGTTTAACACTATCGTCAGCCGCTACCACTAGAACTGCAACATCTGTTACATGAGCGCCTCTGGCTCTCATAGCTGTAAAAGCTTCATGTCCCGGTGTATCTAAGAAAACAATTTTATGTCCATTAATAACTACTTCTGATGCACCGATATGCTGCGTAATGCCTCCGGATTCGGATTCAGTAACATTTGTTTTCCTTATTGCATCAAGAAGTGAAGTCTTACCGTGGTCAACGTGACCCATTACAGTAATAATTGGCGGTCTTGGTTTTAATTCCGCTTCCTTATCTTCAAATATTTCAATTCCTTCTTCAACAATATCTTCGGATACTCTGCCTATAACAACATTCAGTCCTAATTCTTCAGCAAGAACAAGCACTGTATCTTCATCTATTGACTGATTGATATTTGCCATAATGCCAAGCTTCATAAGCTTCATGATGACGGATGTTGTTGTGATTTCAGCCTGCTCGCAAAAACCAGCTACTGTAATTGGAACATTTACAATAATTGTTCCTTCTGGCAGTTCTTCAACATTTACTTCAGGTTCTTCTTCAAATTTCGGTCTTGATATGTGCTTCTTAGGTTTTGTAGCTTTTTCAAGATTTCTTACAAAACTAGGCTTTTTAGTCTTCCCTTTTTCCAGCTTTGCAAACTTGTCTTTTTCTTTTTCTTTATCAGTACGCTTATCAATGCCAGCTGGTTTCGCAATAACTGGTGTTTTGATTTCAGGTTTATTGTCGTTTCCTCTGTAAGGAGGTCTATTGCTGTCCTGTCTGTAAGGCGGTCTGTCTCCTGACGGTCTGTAAGGCGGTCTGTCCCCACTTTGTGCAGGTCTCTGAGCAGGTCTGTCTCCTGACGGTCTGTATGGAGGTCTGTCTCCTGACGGTCTGTAAGGAGGTCTGTCACCACTTTGTGCAGGTCTGTCTCCTGACGGTCTGTAAGGAGGTCTGTCGCCACTTTGTGCAGGTTTGTCTCCTGACGGTCTGTATGGAGGTCTGTCGCCACTTTGTGCAGGTCTCTGAGCAGGTCTGTCTCCTGAAGGTCTGTATGG
>JAENWH010000077.1 GCA_016650135.1 Peptostreptococcaceae bacterium | reverse complement strand
TTTAACAGGATTGCATTGATGAAAACAGAATATAAAGCGAATTATTGCGCAATAAATATAAGCATAAAACTTTTAGTATCAATTAATTCGACTTTAGAGCTAAGAAATAGCTGAATTAATTGAAATTTTGAAAAGTTGAATAGAAAACATTCAACTTTTTTATTTAGATTAAAAGAGTGTACCAATTATATTCAATTTATTTATAACAGAATTATGGTACAGACCAAATCGGTATTTGTACGATAAAGAGAAATTGTTAAAATATAGTAGAATAGAATCGTTCAAATTAATAGGTTGTTTATATTTATTTAGTGAATTCTCTTATAATATTCAGATAAGAGAATTTATTAAATTTCAGGAATAAATAATGAAAGTGCTAAAATATAGTGAAAAATAAAGAAATCGTTAAAATGTAGTCTAAGTAATATATAGAAATGAATGATTTTATAGAAAAACAAGCTAGTAAACCAAATACAATTTGTAATTTTACTGTTATAGTTGTAAAATATAAGCATAAATGGGAAATTATATAAAGAGATACTAATTTTAGTAAGCTCCTTTTTTTCACGCTTATAATAATACTGGAAATTTATACGGGTTTTCCTGAAGGCCGGGTTATAATAGTAGTTATTACGTAATAGAGGGTTAGGAGTATAGGGCTAATGTGTAAGATAGTTAAACCACAAACGAACTACGTACAACACTTTTCGACAAGAATTCCATGGAAGGATAACGATTATACAGGGCTAATTGACAATAATCCTAGGTATAATGTAGCTGCTCAAGTAATTCCCAACATTGCATCATCACGGGACTTAGAGTTTGAGGAAACAAATAAAGGTAAAAGTTACGAACAAGTAGGCCCAGTAAGAATGCAAAGCTGGATTACAGAGAACGCTGCGTTCATGAGTGACACCAAGCTTATTCTTAAAATGAACCATCCATATAAAAAAGGAAATGCTAAGTTCAAGCATTTCCAAGAAACAACTTTTGAGATGAACCCTTATTCATTCTTATTGCGCCCTTTTTCATGGACTTTAAAGGATAATGCTAATGAAAAACAAAATTATTACAATTTTTATTTTGATTTAGAAAAAACAGAACAAATGCTGAGCTGGTCAAGTTCGTGGGTATCGCATGGAGAATCTCAAAAGGGGATTTTCGAATACTTCTTTTCTGGAGTTAGCCCACACAATTCATTGATCTTTCCATATTATAAACAAGTTCCATTTATAGAAGATAATCGGCGTGTAATTGCAGGAATAGGAAATATAGTATCAAATGTAGAAATTCATGAGTATGAGTCAGATGGGAGCAGTGACGAAAAAAACTATATATGGGAGACGAATGCTGCTCATTCAATAAGAGTTGATAGCAAAGATGGTTTTTTAATGCCATATCATGAAATTTCTGAGTATATAAAAAAGTATCCTGAGTTTGATGTGTCGAGTGTCATGTTGTTTGAAGCGGCAGGTTTTAGATTGGAATTTTCATATGCAGCTGAATGGGTCAGCTACGATGCGGCTATTGATGTTCTAAATCAAGCGAAAATTGCATTGAAAAATATAGCTAAACTCAGGCTAAAAGAAGCAAATCATGAATGGGTTAATGTTCAACTTGAATATGTTGATAATCAATTAAAAAGCGTTTGGAATCAACGTGGAATTTTTCCAGGAGTAGGTTCGATTTTATCAGCTTTCGGTGTTCAATATGGTTTCGATATTGCTCATCATATTGATACTTCTGAAAACGACTTGATTTCTGAATTGAAGTTATATTTTTCAGGGGAGAGAGAAACTGGTAATGAGAAACTGGATGACAGCTTGGCTAACAAAGAGGATGAGTTTTCTGGTTTATTAAGAAATCAAAATAAAACTCGATATTTCGAACTTTTGTCGCGATTGAATCTTTCTGTTGAACAAGCTATTTATGCTTGGGGCGACCTGAAAATTTATGCAGCTGAGATTATTGAAAACCCATACCTATTATTTGAACTTACACGAAAAGAAAAGGACGAACGTCAAGTTACTATTTCTCAAATCGACAATGCAATGTTTGTAAATCCGTTGGTGGAAAATAAGTATTCTCTAAATAAACCAACTAAAATGCGAACTGAAGGTGATAAGCGCCGATTTAGAGCTATGATGATATTTGTTTTAGTTCAAGCCGCAAATCAAGGACATACTTTACTCAGCTATGATCAAATTGTTGAAGAAATTAACAAATTACCATTAGATCAAAAAACGGATTTTCAAACTGAAAAAATTGAAGGTATTTTGGAGTTCTTGCAGGAAGGCGAATTGTACGTTGATTTAGATAACACTTACATCAAACTGAAAGAATATCAAGATTATAAACAGTTAGTAGTCGATATAGTAAAAAGTCGTATAGAAACTAGTTTAGCGAGTGAACAAAACTGGGAAAAAATCATAGATAACCAATTTGGAAAGCTCCAAGAAAATAATGAAGAAAACGATCACTTGGCTCGTGATGAAAAGGCGATAGCTTTAAAGATTCTTGAATCATCTAGAATATCTGTCTTATTAGGGAGAGCTGGGACGGGTAAAACATCAGCATTGGGGATTTTCGCTTCTTCAAAAGAAATTAAAGCTGGTGGAATATTAGCATTAACCCCTACTGGGAAAGCAAGAGTTCAACTTGAGAATTCATTTAAGAAGAATAGTGTTGAAGCTGAGTTTATGACTGTGGCACAATTTTTAATTCGTTCAAAAGGTTTCAGTTGGAGCACAATGGCTTATAAGATGCCAAGCCAACCTAGTTCGAGTATTGCCAAAACAGTTATTATAGATGAAAGTTCAATGCTGACTGAAGATATGTTTGCTGGAATACTAAAACTTGTTGATTCTCATGCTGAAAGAATTATCTTTATAGGGGATCCAAATCAATTGCCTCCAATAGGAGCAGGACGTCCATTTGTCGATTTAATTAATTATTTAGAGAGTGATTATTCTGAAAAGGTCGCAACATTGAAAATTGAGATGAGACAAGGTTCAGGTGGTGATGATTTATCATTTGCTCAAATATTCTCTAATTCAGATTTAGTCGATAAAGATGTAATTTACCGCATTCAAAACAATAAAACAGATAGTCGCTTTAAATATATTCAATGCAACGATTTAGACGAGTTAGAAAAAGTGTTCTTTGAGGAATTGGTAGACATTACAAATATGGCAAATGCAGATGATCTGGACGGTTTCAATAAAAGTTTGGGAGCTACTGTAGACCAATATACAAATTATCTAACTAGTGAAAATCTAGAAGACTGGCAAATTCTATCTCCAACCAAATTTATTGGTGCAGGAAGCTATTATTTAAATAATCAACTTCACCAAAAATATCGTAAAGACATTGTTGATAAATGGAATGCTTATTCATGGTCAAATAACAGCCCTCAATCTGTACAAAATATTGTTTACGGAGATAAAGTCATATCTAATGTAAATGGGGTGAAGGATTACTGGGACGGTTCATCGGGGAAGGCATATATTGCAAATGGTGAAATTGGTATTATGGTCGATTACCCTAGTCACTATGGAAAAAAGGATAAGAATAATAGTTGGTATAAGTTCCGTTTTGGTTCATTTAAAGGAAAAGTATTCTCATATACTAAAGCTGATTTTGGTGGTGATAATAGCGATTCTAAGTTAGAACTTGCTTATGCTCTTACAGTTCACAAATCACAGGGTTCTAGCTTTTGCAAAAACATAGTAGTCATAAATGGTAAAAGTTCATTTATTACAAAAGAACTTTTATATACTGCGTTCTCTCGCCAAAGAGAAAAACTAATTGTATTAAGTGATTTATCAATTCAAGAAATAGTTCAGTATGCGAATGACTGGTATTCGGACACAAAACAGCGATATACAGACTTATTTGAAGTTCCAAACATCATTGAGATAGAGTCTTATAAACAAAAACGGTACTTTGAAGAAAAATTGATTCATAAAACGATTCGTGGTGAAATGGTTAGATCAAAGTCCGAAGTAATTGTGGCTAATATTCTCGATATGATGAAAATTGAGTATTTCTATGAAGAACCATTAAAGGTTAATGATATAACCTATATTCCTGATTTTACACTACGTTGCCAAGGTAAAACTGCTTATTTAGAGCATCTTGGAATGCTAAGAGATAAGCCATATAAAAAGCGTTGGGACGAGAAAAGAGAAAATTATGAAAGTGTGGGAATTTCAGAAACTCTTGGAAATTTGATAATTACCGAGGATGGATTAGACGGAAGTTTGGATGCAATGTTGATAGGAAGTAAAATTCAAACATGGATAAAAAATAGTTAATTTGTTCTCATCAGCTATTGCATGTTCTAACACAATACAAAATTGTTTCAGAACCAGGCATCTTAAGATAGTAAAACTATAATATGTCACCGTCTATAGATAGTACCAAAAATACGATGGATATGTTTACGAGAACAGATGGTTCGTAGGACATCAATGCTATCCTCTCAAGCCACGTTGAGTGCATAGCCTTGATGTCAAGGGTGAATAAGTAGGGGGCTGGAAAGCCTAGTATATAAGACATTATCGAAAAATTGCTGGAATTCTTTGAGAAGTTTTTCGGCGTGGCGTAAAGGAGGTGTCATATGACCTCAACTATATTAAAAATAGATGAGGCTATTCTGGAAAGCAATAAAATCATTTGTCGCCAGATTAGCCGTCTGGGTGAATCTACAAGGGGCGAGGTTTCACAGGAAGTGTTAGAATCGCTAAGACATTTTGTAGAGCATATCCTCCTTAAGGTATACGCCAACGGCGATGATATCGAGGATACGCAGGAAAATGTTAAGTTAGCGGTCAAACAAGCTAAGAGTAACTCTAATTTGAAACATTTGTCGCGGTTTCACCATTTTCTGCAGGTGTCTGTTTCTCATCGTGCTTTAAAAGAGCAGAATGCCGAACGGCTAATGCTGAAATATTATGAGTATCTGTTGCGGATTAGGAACTTCTTGCACGACAGTTATTCTCTTAACGTGCTTGCTAACCTTGAGCAGTTCCCATTGGAAACAGACGAGAGTCTAATAGAGTATTATAAGAAAATCACTGAAAAGGTTAGTAAATACAATACTCCGATACACGGCGCGTTCCATTATGACCGTTTTTATGTGCAAAAAATCAAGCCATTTTTTGTTGACGGTAAAATATATTATGAGGTGGCTTTTGTCCCTGCAAATGACAATGCGAGCAAAACTGACCGTATTATCGCTTTTACAGATATAGAGGTAACGAGTTTTTATGCAGTAAAGTTTGCCATTGCCAACAACAGCGTAGAAATCTTCGGCAAACATATGCCCATCCGCATTATTGTGGATTGGGAAGTAAACATACGTCCTTGCGAGCTAAAAAACTTCACGGCAATTATTGAAAGGACGCCCAGAGAGTATGGCAAAGCTGAACAACGCGAACTTAGTCGATATCTAACAGAAACCGGGCTTAGCCTATCGGAAATCATTATGTTTTCTGACGAGGCATTCGCGGCAGTTCGTGACCGTATTGTGCCTAAAACAGAAGCCAAGCACTTCTTTGATTGCCTCAAAACTTGCAGGAATCTTATAATGCAGAAAGCAGACGGTAGCAATATATTGCGATATTTGCTTCACCATATGACAAACCGTGTTCTCAAAGCCCAGTTCCATATAACATATACGCAAATGCAAGAAATCCGTGGCTGTCATTGTTTGAGCGGACTTTATCTTGATTATAAGTGCATTCCGTTCGATGAAATGCCTTTTTGCTCTGGTCTGAAAAGCCACGTTCCAAGCCTTTCGGGTTTGTTTGAATGCCTTGATGTAAACGGTCGTGAACACGAGGTTTTAACATGGATTATTAAAAACAATACAGAACAGCAAGGTATGCTTTTTACTCCGCTCGAAAAAAATGAAGACGGGAAGCATAAACTTGGCAATTTTGATGATGTTGCCACTCTCGTAAAAACGTATAATCAAAAACTTTATAATTCGCCAAAGCAGCAACTTCGCAAAATGATTATTAAGTATGACCATATTTTTATTGAGAGTTACAAGGAGGATACGGTATCAATCATTAAGACGATCAAATATCTTACCCAAAGCGGTATTGACAACTACGCTAATTTGGTAAGCTACTGGATGCAAACTACCAATCAAGTGAACTGCGAAGAGAAAAAGCAAGCCTTACTCGGAATGTTTACCGAATCAAAAGTGGCTCTTGTTTATGGTTCAGCAGGAACAGGCAAGTCATACTTGATAAACCATATCTCGCATTTATTTGCTGATAAGTCAAGACTGTACTTAGCACAAACAAACCCCGCCGTAAATAATATGAGGCGAAAAGTTACAGCTTCAGCGGATAGCACTTTTATGACAATATCGAAATTTACGAACCCATATTACAAAGGAAAGATAGAGTTTGACATTCTTATCATCGACGAGTGTAGTACGGTAAACAACCATGATATGAGAACTATACTCAGTCGAGCGAATTTTGAGTTGCTTGTTTTAGTGGGCGACACATATCAGATAGAAGCTATTGAGTTTGGCAACTGGTTTGATACTGTGCGTAGTTTTTTGCCGAAAGTCTCTATATGCGAGCTAACGAAGCCTTATAGAAGTGATAGCCCCGCTTTATTAAGACTTTGGAGCGATGTCCGGAAAATGGAAGATGATATTTTTGAACTCTTGCAAACATATAGCTACTCGGCAAACTTAGATGCGACGATTTTCACTCCCGCTGCTGAAAACGAGATAATCCTATGCCTTAACTACGGCGGTCTGTACGGCATAAACAACATTAATCATTTTCTGCAGGAAAGCAATAATGGTAAGGAAATGTGGCGGGGTATTCAGCGTTATAAGGTGGGTGACCCGATTCTGTTTAATGACTCGGCGGATAAGTTTTTCACACGAATTGATGACCAAGTTCCTGTTATCCATAACAATATGAAAGGTCGAATTATTGATTTTGAAGTGCTTAATGAGGCAAAAGCAAACGAAAGTATACTCTTTGATATTGAAATTGACAGACCGCTCATTGAAATGGATGCAAAAAATATGGACTTCACGATCGTAAAGAACGCTGCCAACGGGAATTCTATCATACGCTTTGCCGTAAACAAAAACAAAAGTACAGATGAAGACGATGACAGCGTTTCAAAAACACTCGTACCGTTCCAAATTGCTTACGCCGTATCTATTCACAAGGCACAGGGTTTAGAGTACGACTCTGTCAAAGTTATCATAACCGATGAGATTGACGAATTGATAACTCACAGCATTTTTTATACAGCAATAACCCGTGCAAGAAAATCGCTGAAAATATACTGGACGCAACCCGTCGAAAAGAAAGTACTTGATCGGATAGAACCGAAGGACAATAAAAAAGATGTGGCACTGCTAAGGCTAGAAATAGTATGACCACATGCCAAGACACTATATAATGTGCACGCTTGTCAAGACAAAATTTTAGAAATTCTTAGTTATGAACTCCTTTCTTGATTTAAGCTGCATTTGCAAGTTTTCCAAAATATATTTCTCCCGGGGTCTTGTAGTTATAGCTTTGATGACCTCTGTGATAATTGTAATGTTCAATATATTCTTTTGTAAGGGTTTTCACCTCAGCAACGTTTTCAGG
>JAENWH010000115.1 GCA_016650135.1 Peptostreptococcaceae bacterium | reverse complement strand
GAAACAACCTTAAAATTTTCAATGGAAAGTTCTGTGAAAAGCAAATCATAACGACCTTCTTCTTCAATTAAGGATTCGCAGCTGTAAATGCTGATATTACCGCCCTTAACCTTTTTGATAGAATTTTTGCATAAGGTGGACGATATATATTCAAGGAAAAGGTCAATCTCAAAATCACCTCTGCCCAGAAATTTTGCTGCGATAAAATCCTTTGCAAAACAACGCATCAGGAAGTAATTTATTACCTGGTAATTTGACTCTATAGGGCCACACATCTTTCCCATGACGACCTCGATCAGTTTTTCTTTGTCTTCAATTTTCTTATCCAGAATAAATGAATATTCCTCGGTTTTCCCTGGCAGTTTAACGGAAAGAGTATGGCTGCCCTCCGCAAACAGCTGAAGAATAGTACAGGCCTCATCCTCAAGAAGATCAATTTTATCTCCACCAAGTCCGCCAATAAGGGTTTGCTCAACGATATACAATTCAGTGACGTTGTTCCCGTAAATGGCCTTATAGGTTTCAAATCCAAATTCCTCGGCATCATAATAGAAGTATTGATGCATACTTAAAAAACCATCCCTTGTTTCAATTTCCCAGTTAATATATAAGCCAACCACACCCATTAGTCTTGTATTTGTTACAAAAGAGGATAAGAACCTTCTGCTTATTATTTTATCAGGCATTGAAAGCCCGCCAACTATTACTTTGAAATCATTTTTTTTCAATTTGCTCTCCTTTAATCTGTATTTTATGATGATTTATTATACCCTATTTGCGAAGAAAATGCCAAGCCCATTATAAGCATCCGAATAAGCAACCAACATTTTGTTTGTTCATATAAATTTGAAAAAAACTTATCCACAGGGGATAATTTGAGAAACCCACCAACTGCAGGCGTTAATATTTTAACAAACCCAATATCGGATGCTTATAATGGGCTTGTAAAAAAAATTGTTGACATTCAAAATAAAGCGGGTATACTTTATAAAGTAATTGTAAAAACTGAATAGAATCCTTATCGAGAGTGACTGAGGGAATAGGCCCGACGAAGTCCAGCAACCTAGGTATTGTTTTTAAACATTTGCAAAACATTTGTTTAAACAATGGAAAAGGTGCTAAATCCTACTGACTAAATCAGAAAGATGAGGGGAGAAATAATTGTTTATCTATCCTCTTCTTTTGAAGGGGATTTTATTATAGTCAAGGCGCTGCAAGGGACGTAGACCATTAATTAAGTGCTAGTGCGCCACCAGGCCCTAGCTGAAAAGGAGAAAAAATGAAAAGATTATTTACATCTGAGTCTGTTACTGAAGGACATCCAGACAAACTTTGCGATCAGATTTCTGATGCTATACTTGATGCGATAATGGAGCAGGATCCAAACGGTAGAGTTGCTGCAGAAACAACAGTAGCCACAGGATATGCAATGGTTATGGGAGAAATTACGACGGACTGTTATATCGACATTCCCAAAATTATCAGAGGTGTAATATGCGATGTTGGCTATACAAAGAGCGAATATGGTTTTGACGGAAATACATGCGCTGTTTTAACAACAATTCATGAACAGTCCAGCGATATTGCCATGGGTGTTGACAAGGCACTTGAATGCAAGGAAGAAACCAGTTGCGAAATCTATGATTCAATCGGCGCAGGAGACCAGGGAATCATGTTTGGATTTGCGTGTACTGAAACACCTGAACTGATGCCAATGCCAATCTCACTTGCACATAAACTTGCGAAGCAGTTGGCTGATGTGAGGAAATCGGGGAAATTAGCATACCTGAGACCTGATGGAAAAACACAGGTTACTGTAGAATACGAGGACAGCAAGGTTGTTAGAGTGGATACAGTGCTGATTTCTTCACAACATGATCCTGATATTTCTATGGAGCAGATGAAGAAGGACATCATTGAGTTTGTAGTAAAGCCAATCATACCGGCAGAATTGCTTGATGACGCAACAAAATATTACGTTAATCCAACAGGCAGATTTGTAATAGGAGGACCTAACGGGGATTCAGGATTAACTGGAAGAAAAATTATTGTTGATACATACGGGGGATATTCCAGACATGGCGGCGGAGCATTCAGTGGAAAAGATCCAACGAAAGTTGACAGATCAGCAACTTATGCAGCAAGATATGTTGCAAAGAATATTGTCGCTGCAGGACTTGCAGATAAATGTGAACTTGAACTTGCCTATGCAATCGGTGTAGCACACCCGGTTTCAATACTGGTAGAGACTTTTGGCACAGGAAAAATAGCGGATGATAAACTTACCGAACTGGTAAGGAAACATTTTGATTTAAGACCTGCCGCAATCATAGAGACTCTTGATTTAAGAAGACCAATTTATCGTCAGGTTGCGGTTTATGGACATTTTGGAAGAACAGATATAGATATTCCGTGGGAAAGGACAGATAAGGCAGAAATTCTTAGAAAAGATGCTGGTCTGTAAAGGTTAAACAAATGGGACTCAAAGTTACAAAATTTAGAGGTTCTTCTGTAGCAGATGCCATTCAAATTGCTAAAACAAGAGACATTATTATAGCGGATCCGGACAGAAAATATATTATAGTTTCTGCTCCTGGTAAACGATATAACGATGACAATAAAATTACGGATTTGCTTTACCTGTGTAAGACTCACATCGAGCACAACCTGCCATATGAACAGGTTTTTCAGGTAATATGCGACAGATTTACGGCGATGGCCATAAATCTTGGAACGAAGGTGGATCTGACAAAAGAATTTGGCGTAATCATCGATCATTTGAGAAAATGTGCTTCTACTGACTATATTGCCAGTCGTGGAGAATACCTGAATGCGATTATTACCGCAGCCTATCTGGGTTACGATTTTGTCGATGCAGCCGTAATGGTTCATTTTGATGAAAAGGGAAGGTTTCTTTCGGAGGAAACCAACGAAAGTATTAAGAAGGAGCTTGCAAAGCATGAAACGGCAGTAATTCCTGGATTTTATGGTGCAATGCCAAATGGGAAATTAAGACTTTTTCAAGAGGCGGATCAGACATTACGGGAGCAATAGTTGCCAGAGCAGTAGAAGCGGATGTTTATGAAAACTGGACGGATGTTTCCGGATTTTTAATGGCGGACCCAAGAGTTGTGCCGGAAGCTATGCCAATCAGCAGGATTTCATATAAAGAATTAAGGGAATTGTCTTACATGGGGGCTTCGGTGCTTCACGAGGATGCAATTTATCCGGTGAGAGTGGCAAATATCCCAATAAATATTAGAAATACAAATATTCCTGATGATCCGGGAACGCTGATTACTTCAGAGGAAGAAAATTCAAGCGGCAGAATTGTAACAGGAATTGCTGGTAGCAGGGATTTTACTGTAATCGCACTTTATAAAAACATGATGAGCGCAGAGAAGGGTTTTGTAAGGAGAGCTCTTGGTATATTTGAAGATAATGATGTGATTGTTGAACACATGCCGAATGGAATTGATACTCTTTCAGTGGTGGTTTCCAGTAGTTTACTTGATGGGAAACTTGATGATATTCTCGATGAAATCAACAGGAAGCTGCAGCCGGATACCATAGACGTATTTGATAATATGGCGCTTGTGGCAACCGTAGGTTACGGTATGTCAAGGAGGCCTGGTGTTTCAGCGAAACTGTTCACTGTAAGCCCATTATAAGCAGCCTAGATTGGGCTTGGGTTTTCTGAGACCCTTGCAATTGCTCAAGTTAAAAAAAAGTTATCCACAGCTTTCCTGTGGATAACTTTTTTGAGTATGCATAAAACTCTTGATTTGCAAGGTTTACGGCCGTTTGTCCTGACAGGGAATCCCCACCTGGCAAAGGCCACAGCCTAAAATATAATCTTTTCGATCTAACCCATCTGGCCAGTAATGCTCTGCGAAGTAGTCTTCGTAGGCGAGACATGTGTTTTTATCATGACCTTCAAATGAAATGGCATGAATAGGACACCTGTTGATGCATTTGCCGCAGCTGCCATTTTTATAAAACAAGCACCAGTCGTAAGGGCCTGTATATTGGCGCTCAGTAATTTCAATGGGTGCTTCAATAATTAGAGAGGTAAATCTCACAGCTTTGCCTTTTTCTGTAATAAGTCCATCTGACAAGCCAAAGGTCCCAAGACCTGCGGCATATGCATAATGCCTGTGTGACCATGTAGAAGCCAGGCCTAACGAACCGGTTTTGATGACAGAAAATTCAGGTTGAAGGTCAATGGAAACTGCTCGAATCCCTTTGGATTCCAGGGCTGATACCAACCTGTCGCTGAAGGTTTTCAGCAATGGCTCCCATTCTCCTCTGGAAACAATCCAGTTTTTTGAAGGGCAACGGGTTTCTACCATTTGAGTTTCCTTGGTTTCCATCGTTTGAGGGAAAGCAATGGAAACAACTCGTAGATTGGCCGGTACAGTTGCCGTTACACCAGATGGATTGGTCGGTACAGTCGTAGATACACTTGTCTGATAGGCCGGCGAATTAGCCAGAGTATAGATGTATTTTAGTTGAAATGCATCGATGGGGCTCCAGTGAAAGGCGCCGATGTGTTCTTTCAGAAAGTTAAAATATTTGTCATCTCCAGCAGCGACACCAATTAAAGGTGCTTCCCACATTGGTTTGTCCTGCATTCCAAGAGTGGCAAAGTTGTTGTTTTCCAGATCATTATAAGTGGTTAAGATTAAATTATCCAGTTCTTTTTTGTTCATAATTTATACCTCGTTTTATAATTTTTTTATTTATCATTTCCCTCGAATGTTGTAATTGAGTTGTTCTGCAAATGTAAAGTTTGAGTTGGGAAGGCAAACTGAATGTTCATTTTTTCAAATTCTTCTTTGATGCGCAGGTTGACTTCCTGATGGATATCCAAATATTTGTCAAAATCGCTGCTTAAGACGTAATACGCTATTTCAAAATTCAGACTGTATGCGCCGTAGGAAACGAAATGCGTTCTCCCAAAAGTAGTTTCCGGGATATTTGAAATAATTTTTTTTAGAATGCCTGGAATTTCCTTAAGTTGATCATATGTAGTTGAATATGTCACACCAAGAACAAACAAGACTCTCCGCTCCTCCATTGTCTTGAAATTTCTGATTCGCGAATTCGTCAGATCTGTATTTGAGAATAAGAGCTGTTCTCCATCTAAAGTTCGTAAACGCGTTGTTTTTACACCGATATGTTCTACAGTCCCCAACTGCGGACCTACAATGATAAAATCCCCTATCTCAAAAGGCTTGTCAAAGAAAATGGTGAAAAAACAGAAAATGTCTGCTAGAACTGCCTGGGCAGCAAATGCAAGTGCCAAACCGCCAATACCAAGTCCGGCAATAAGGGTGTTTACTTTAATGCCCATATTTTCCAGGAATAAAATTAAGGTAATACCCCATATCAATGCTTTAAAAGCTCGCGAAATCCATATCAAGGTAAGTTCGTTTCTGGAATCTTTAGGTTTTGATCCCCAATATTTGCTGAAAAGAAAGATTACAACATTAGAAGCAATGATTGCACCCATAATGGTTGCAAAAGCAAATAAAAGGGTGTTAACTATTTTTGCCACATCAGGACTTAAATTCAAAATTTTTAAAGTAAGATAAAAAACTGCAAAATATGCACTCGGAAGTATGTTTTTCTTTATACTTTTTATTAAATAATTGTCCTCTGATGATTGTGAATTTTCACTTGATGTTTGTGTAGCATCTGGTTGTGTTTCTGATTTTTCTGCCATTGTTGTGAGGCGCTTTATTAAAAAATATCCGATGATTTTGATTGCTGTAAAGCTTATAACAAGTGATGCCAAGAATATCAGATAATCGAAAATAGTATTATTTAGATAAATTTGACTAAAAAATTGTGGCAAACTGATTCCCCCTTTGTATCATGTAAGTGCATTAAAGAAACCTTTTGGGCTTCTAACGGTGGCTGCGGTTTCGGCCTTGAATAATGATTGCTTCCTTGAATAATGATTGTTGTTAGGGCTTTACATGGAGTTTTGATGATAGCCGTGTGATGAATGTAATAATGACCATGGTAACGAACGAAATTTTTGCTATAGTTATAATTGTATTGTACCATTTAGGGGATTGGTTTTCCACCTTTTCTGACAAATTGTCTTTTGATGAATGCTGATTAATGTTGGATTTGCGTCAACCGCCATAAAAGAATGCAGCCAATCATTGCCAGGCTGAGCCGTAGATACAGATTTACAATGGTGGTTAAAAGTAGTATAATAAACCAACATGTTCAAAATATTTAATGGATATGTATAATTGTATATTTGTGCTAATTGGACGCATAAGTTTATATATTTATAGTTAATGTGTTTATAAGTTTATATATTTATAATTAATGGGTTTATAAGTTTGTATATTGATAATAATTGTGTGCATAAGAAAGAGGTTTATAAAAAAAATGGACGAGCATAATACGATGACCATATTAGTACTTATTATTCTGGTAGCACTTTCGGCATATTTTTCAGCCACT
>JAENWH010000366.1 GCA_016650135.1 Peptostreptococcaceae bacterium | reverse complement strand
TGTTCTGTAGTCGGCATTGTCAATTCCTTATGAACAGTTTTTATGATCATAGGATCTCTTTGATAAAGTTTTGTAATTTCCAGAATTTCTTTTGACATTGTTGCTGAAAACAGTAATGTCTGCCTGTCAGCTGGGACTTCTTTAAGAATGATATCAATATCTTCTCTAAAACCCATATTCAGCATTTCATCTGCTTCATCAAGAATAATCATTTTAAGTTCCTGAAGCTTAAGAGTATGCCTTCTCATATGATCCATTACTCTCCCCGGTGTACCAATAATAATTTGCGGTTTGTTCTTAAGAGCCATAATTTGCCTGTCAATTGACTGGCCGCCATAAATTGGAAGTGTCTTAATACCCTTCTTAAATTTACATAAGTTTTTCAGTTCTTCTGATACTTGAATAGCCAACTCTCTGGTTGGACATAACATCAGTACCTGGACTCCTGATACTTTTGGGTCAATCATTTCGACGGCAGGGATACCAAAGGCACATGTTTTTCCGGTACCCGTTTGAGCCTGCCCTATTATATCCTTTCCCTCCATTACTGGGGGAATAGCTTTTGATTGAATTGGCGTTGCTTCTTCGAATCCCATATCGTCCAAAGCCTTCAGCATTGCCTCCGATAGATTTAGTTCTTTAAAATTTAAAGTTTCCATTTAGTTCCTTTCGTTTTAACCTTAGGAACTAACAACATTCAGTTCCACTTGGTCTTTTTAGATAACATCTAATTGTATACTAGAATACATAATTTTGCAAGAACTATAAACTCACTAGGAATCTGCTTGACACATTTTACAAACAAAGTTATAATTAGTAATTGTATACAAATATACAAAAATACAATTATAGTTTTGTTTAACTGAAGGAGGATAGAATGGGAAGTACTTTAGCTTATAAAATAATTGGCAACCACCTGATTTTAGGAGAATTAATCCCAGGATCTGAAATCACCATTAAAATGGATCAAACCTTGACGCAAGACTCAACAGGTACCATGGTTTACCTTCAACTTGAGGCAATGAACGTTGAAAAAATCAAAACAGAATTATCTGTTGCATATATTGACCATAATACACTGCAAACAGGCTTCGAGAGCGCTGATGACCATACTTTTATTAAAAGCGTAGCGCAAAGACACGGGATATTATTCTCCAAGCCGGGAAATGGAATCTGCCACCAGTTGCACCTTGAAAACTATGGCATACCAGGGAAAACCCTACTTGGATCTGACAGTCATACACCGACCGGCGGCGGACTCGGTATGATAGCAATCGGTGCAGGAGGATTAGACGTGGCAATGGCAATGGCAAATGGTACCTATAGCCTGACGGTTCCAAAAGTAATACAAATTGAACTTACAGGCACACTTAGACCCTGGGTTTCAGCGAAAGACATTATTCTTTACATACTTCAGCAGCTTACTGTTAAAGGTGGCGTTGGTAAAATAGTAGAATATACAGGTGATGGCATTAAATCCCTTTCAGTTACAGACAGAGCAACCATTACAAATATGGGGGCTGAATTAGGTGCAACGACTTCCCTTTTTCCAAGTGATGAAAATACTTTTACTTACTTAAAGGAACAGGGCAGAGGAAAAAATTACGTTCAACTTTCTGCAGATGCTGATGCCGTTTATGACGAAAAACTGCAGGTTGATTTAGCCCAGCTGGCTCCTTTGGCTGCAATGCCTCACAGTCCGGATAATGTGGATTCTGTTAAAAACATAGGTCCCGTTAAGGTTGATCAGGTCGCTATCGGCAGCTGTACCAACTCTTCCTACACTGATCTTATGAAAGTGGCTTCCATATTAAGAGGTAATAAAGTCCATCCAGAAGTAAGCCTGGTTATTTCTCCTGGTTCAAGTAAGATTTTATCCAAACTTGCGGAGAATGGTGCCTTGGCAGATTTAATAAATTCAGGGGCAAGAGTAATAGAAAACGCCTGCGGCCCTTGCATCGGTATGGGCCAGTCGCCAAAATCAGGAGCGGTCTCTCTTCGTACCTTTAACCGAAATTTCAAAGGAAGAAGTGGCACCCTGGACGCAGACGTATACCTGGTGAGCCCTGAAACCGCAACTCTTTCGGCTATTACCGGTGTACTGACTGACGGGTTGGAATCAGGACTTTCTCTTGAAAACATTTCTCCAGCCTCCTTTACTCCTAATGATAATTTCATTGTTTATCCGGACGGAACTGGCAAAATTAATACACCTGTCGAGATGGGTCCAAATATAAAACCCTTCCCAAGGAATACTGCTCTTCAGGAGATTTTAACAACAGAAATCACCCTCGTAGCCGGCGACAATATTACAACAGATGATATTATGCCTTCAGATTCAAAACTGCTCCCCTATCGCTCAAATGTCCCATATCTTGCAAATTACTGTTTTAGTAAAATAGATGCGGACTTTGCAAAAAGATGTCTAAAAGCCAAAGAATGCGCTATCATAGGCGGTGAAAACTATGGTCAGGGAAGCAGTCGTGAACACGCAGCATTAGTTCCTTTACAGTTGGGTGTAAAATTTGTTCTTGCTAAGTCCTTTGCAAGAATTCACCGTTCAAACCTTATAAACAGCGGCATCTTACCTCTTACGTTTGAAAATCCGGAAGATTATGATGGTTTTAAACTAGGTCAGATGCTGATGATTGAAGATGCAATTGAGCAGATTAAAGAG
>JAENWH010000227.1 GCA_016650135.1 Peptostreptococcaceae bacterium | reverse complement strand
TTTTAAAAACAAAAACTTTCTGGATTTGGTAACTGACAAAGAATAATGTGAAATCCACAAATATTTTTATTAGCGTAATGTTCACCGGCAAAAGCTTTAGGCTTGTCACAAGTAACCAGCTTACGAGAATCTGAAATCCAAATAAAGTAAAATACTTAAACGTCTCTTCCCAATTATGTTTTTCACTTTGAAAAACCCAATGTTTATTAAGAAGAAAATTCACACCGCCTGCCACCAGACGCGCTGCAACTGTTGCCTCCAAGATTCCGATATGTCCTGAGCCGAATACAAAATGAACAAGTACAGTGAACAAAGATACATCTATTCCAGCTGAGAAAAATGAAGAAAAACTATACTTGAATATATTCAGGTAAATAATAATGGAATCCTTAACCGAATTAAAATGAGATGACTTATTTTTTTCTAAATAGATTGCCGCAATTGGCACTTCGATAAACGTTATACCCATATGCCCCATTATTAGTAACATGTTCATTTCGTACTCGTATTTATCTCCGGATATAGAAAGACTAAGCTCCGTAAATTTTCTCGGGATCCCTCTTAAACCAGTTTGTGTATCTCTACATTTTTTCCCAGTACTTAAAAAATATACCAAGGATGTAATACGGTTTCCCAAAAAGCTTTTTATAGGAATGCCGCTTTTACTGAAATTCCGGGTACCTAGAACTAAGCCATCTGGATTCATCTCCAATGAATTCGCTACACTCAAAATATCTTCTGGTGAATGTTGCCCATCAGCATCCGCTGTGATATAACCACTGCATTCAGGATAATTGACGTCAGCATATTGAATCCCAGTTTTAAGAGCAGCACCTTTTCCCATATTTTCAGAATGATTACATAAATCACATTGATACTTGGCTTTTATCGTATCAAAAATATGCCAGTATTCCTGCCCGCTTCCATCATTAACAGCAATAATCTGGAACTCCATCTTCGTCAATTTTTCGACTAAATCAATTAATTTTTCATCTGGGTTAAAAGCCGGTATAATCACTACTGGTTTCATTTATTTTATCCTCATCTTTACTTGAAATAGTGATGGCATCATAACTGTAACCTCCAGTTTTCTCCAAGCTGTTTATTTTCAGTAAAAACTTTATGCATTATTTCCGGGTTGCATTCATTGCCAAATTTACTGCAGGTAAAGCATTTCGAAATCTCCGGAGCATTTTTTCTCTCAACGATTTCCCATCCAAGCTTTAAATAAAAAACCGGTGCTTTCCCAACAAGCCAGGCTTCATTGCCACCCATTTCTATTATTTCCTCTTCCAGCATATTCATTAACTTTGTGCCGAGCTTTTCCTTCCGGTAATCACCAGCCACAGCCATATCCGCGACCACAAATTCCTCTTTTCGTTTTTCCAGGCTGGCTCCGCCAATAAGTTTATTATTTTTCGTATCTATGCATTCCCAGCATTTAACAACATTTTCCGGTCTTTCAATGTCAGGTTCGATTTCTAATCCATTATCATAAAAAAACCGGGATAATTTCTCATAATCACTGCTCTCATTAATAATATACATATCTACCTCCCGTTTTTTTCATAGACTTGTTAACACTATCGTTTTCATAAAATAAACACATCAGCCGATGGCGCTTGCGTATTCAAAAGTCAATTTATTAAGCGCTCGTATATTCAAGAGTTCTTTTACTAAAACGCTTATGTATTCAAACACACTTTTATAATTGAACTATACCACATTTTTACGAGTTTTGTCATATTTCAAGGCAAAATTTCTGCTTTTATAACAGAAGCTAATGGTGATTTAATCATACTTTTTTATACCCAGTCTGTCTTGCTACCCTGCTCAATCATATTCAACTGTGTCCACCTAAGTCCCCATACCCCTTCAACACTCTGCATTAGGAAAAGCCCTGATTCCTCAGGGCTTTACACATTATTTTCTTCTTTTTCCACTATTTTTCAAAATATCTGATTCTACAGACCGAATCCCCCACTATTTTAATACTCACAATTTCTACAGGCTAACCCCCCCTGTTTTTTAATATTCTCAATTCCCCAGGTTAAATCTTCTCGGCCATATACAGCGAATCCAGATTAATCCCGTAATTGATTATGTCATTACTTGGGTCAATATTTATCTCCACATTGCTGAATACAAGTAATACATTGATTTCATCAGATTCCAGTTTTAGACTCAGGTCATCTAAGTCCGCCTGAATAGGACCAGTATTGCCTGGCGGGAATTTTTCTGAAATCACATCAATATATTCATTCATATCCTTATTAATTATAACCTTATCATTCAGCTGAATCTCTAAGACTGGAATTCCATCTTTTGAGGTGGTATTCCAATAAATTTTGTATGTGCCCTTATCTCCATCCACTGTAATGAAATTTTGCCCTTTATCATATTGTTCCTGAGGGTTGACCGCCCAGCGATAATCGCTAATATCAATAGCTTCAGCTTTCAAATATAAACTTGTCCCCATATATCCGGAAGGTGGCCCAGTAATATCTACTTTTGGGAAAACCTGATCAAACCCAAATGTCTTTTTAAATATCAGACTGTCTCTAAAGTCCTTATTGAACCAGACTGGCAACTTTGCACTGTCCGCATTAGCCAAGTAATCTACGGAATCAGTGATTGCTTCTCTAACCGCCAGTTCAGGTTCAGTAACTGCTGCTACCAGTTTATCGTCTACCAGCATCTCCTCACTGATCAGCAGAGTTTCAAGCCTGTTAACCTGGGCTGTCACTGGCAATGCATGATAGCCCACTATAGGCAATACAGAAATAATCGCCAGACCGCAGGTTATGGCAACAATCACAGGATGTGCTCTGTTTTTCAGCAGGAGTAATAAAACCGCTCCCGTTGCTGCTACAATCCATATGATAATGAAGGTGTATTCGGTAACCTTCAAGCCTGACTTCCCCAGCTGATTGATTAATGCCCAAGCCTCAAAGACAAGTATTACAAGAGCGGCTATCGGGTAAATCCTGCGATAGAATTTTGCCACGCCTGACTCATGGTGGGTAACCATTATATGAAGCCAGATTCCGCCTACTGTATATGCTGCAGCTATACTGGAAAGTCTGATAAATAATGCTCCCGTGCCACCCATAACTGTTCGTCCTGCCCAAATAAACAAAACAACCGTCAATGCCAGAACAATGGGTACCATAATATATCCAAATAAAATTTCCACAAAACGCGGCTGCTTCTGGGCAACCTCACGGTGTTCATCCAGTGCTCCCATTCGAAAATCAGGGAAATAACCGGTGTATATGGTAAATACCAGAAATCCGACAACAGTTCCAATATACATATAAACCTTACTGCTCATGTCATTATAAATAAGTGCCTGCACCGCGCCGGCAACGCCAGATGCTCCCGCCATCATTACAATACCATATATGACTGCAATGAAGAATGCCTTGTGACTCATAAAGAAAGATTTTGCGAAATCGTATTTAACTTTTATATTCTTCTCCTTAGCCTCTGACATGTTGTTATTTTCGGTCTGGACCCCGGCCAGGACAACAAACATTAGATAGCTGACCAGCATTACCATACTTACGCGAGCTACAGAGAGACCTGAAACCACTGCGAATCTTGATTCAACAAGGTTTGGATCCGTGCTTCCAAATATATAAAGTAATACAAAAGTTATACCAGCTGCAATAATTCCCAGGATATTCGCAGCTAAAAACGCTTTCGGCTTATTGTATCGGCTTTGCGCCCCTGTTATAATCATCAAACTGAAGATTGCCCCAAGTGCAAACGACCAGTGCAAACAGTTGAAAAGAAAATTATAAGGCTCCTGCTGTGGCCAGTCCATTTGAATTCGAATCACCGTGACGATTGCAAAAGCCAGTGCACTGCCAATTGCCGCCGGAAAAGTTTTAAATGCCTGAACCCCTCCAGTGAGCGATTTGGTTATGGATCTCATAATAATATTCATAAACAACACCTCCTACGCCTATTATACCCACATTATTTTGATTTAGCCAGGTGCATCTCAGATAGGGCCTGGTTGCACCACTTGCCTATCTGATATTAGCCTAACTTGTCTGCCAGTAAATCGTCACTACCGTTGTTGAAGTTTTATCGTGAATTTTTCCCTCAACAGCCACGGATTTCAGATAATCTTTTAGCTTTGTCTCTTCCTCTTCCG
>JAENWH010000464.1 GCA_016650135.1 Peptostreptococcaceae bacterium | reverse complement strand
TTCTTTTGTTCCTGTAAGACCACCATTTCTGATGCCTAGACTTTTAAAATTAATTAAAGGAAACAGCACGTCACATTCTCTGCAATCAACGATTTCTTCTGCCACATCAACGTGATGGGTGGAAATACCTATGGCCTTAATGAACCCTTTTGACTTTGCCTGTTTCAGGTACTCCCAGGCCCCTGATCTTTTTTCAAAATCACAGTTATGTCTGACTTCATGCAAAAGAAATATGTCAATCATATCTCTATTCATCTCAGCTCTGGCCTCTTCGACAGCAGATTTCATCTCTTCAAAAGAACTGCTCAGGGATTTAGAGCAAATAACTATATCCTTGTTACTTTTCTGCAGAGCTTTTTTGATATATGGATATGTTTCGTACGCCTGAGCAGTGTCAAAAAAGTTAATACCTTTTTCTATTGCATAACTTAAAACTTCAGCACCTTTGTCGACTGGTAGATTTAACTGAGTATTACCCACAGTAAGAACACCAAAACCTGCTACAGAAATTTCAAGGTCTGTATTTCCTAACTTTATTTTTTCCATAATCCCTCCAATGTTTGATTTTATATGTAATTCTATCATATTTTCTTTGAAATCATAGTGGAATATGTTATAATTATAAAATTAATAATTAAATTATTTCGGGAGGAAATTATATATGAAAAAATTAGGTTTAAATCAATTAAGAGAGCTTTTTGAGTCATTTTATGTCAGTAAAGGCCATTATAAAAAAGGCAGTTTTTCTTTGATTCCTGAAAAGGATAAAAGTCTGCTTATAATAAATTCGGGGATGGCACCATTAAAGGCATATTTCGCGGGATTAGAAATACCGCCAGCAAAGAGAATGACAACATGCCAGAAATGCATACGCACAGGTGATATAGAAAACGTAGGATATACATCAAGGCATGGCACTTTCTTTGAGATGCTTGGAAGCTTTTCTTTCGGTGATTATTTTAAAGTGGAATCATTAAAATGGGGATGGGAATTTATTACTGAAGTTCTTAAGATGCCTGAGGATAAATTATGGGCTACTGTATATGAAGAAGATGAAGAAGCTTATGATATCTGGAAAAATATTATTGGCATGAGTGAAGATAGAATTGTCAAACTTGGCAAGGATGATAATTTCTGGGAAATAGGAACAGGTCCCTGTGGGCCATGTTCAGAGATATATTATGACAGAGGAGCTCAATATGGGTGTGAAAATCCTGATTGCAGACCAGGTTGTGACTGTGACAGATATGTTGAGTTTTGGAATCATGTATTTACACAATTTAATAAAGATGACGCAGGCAATTACACGCCTCTGAAAAACCCGAATATTGATACAGGCATGGGTCTTGAAAGACTTGCCTGTATTATGCAGGGGGTAGAGTCCATATTTGATGTTGACACTATAAAATATATTCTTGATGAAGTAGTTAAAAAATCAGGTATAGAATATCTGCAAGGTGGCGCTAAGACTGATGTTTCAATAAGAATTATTACTGATCATATAAGATCTGTAACATTTATGATTAGCGACGGTATTATCCCAAGCAATGAAGGCAGGGGATATGTACTTAGGAGACTGCTTAGAAGAGCAGCAAGACACGGAAAAATTCTGGGGATACAAGGTCATTTTCTGGCAGATTTGTCTAAAAAAGTTATAGAAACCTCCAGGGATGCTTATCCGAATTTAGAAGAAAAAAAAGAATATATTCATAAAATATTAAGTGTTGAAGAAGATAAATTTTCTCAAACCATCGACCAGGGAACTAACATAATCAATGATTATGTGAAAGAATTGAAAAATACAGAAAAGACAATCCTGGACGGGGAAAGGGCCTTCAAACTTTATGACACCTATGGCTTTCCTTTAGAACTTACGCAGGAAATACTAGAAGAAAACGGTTGCTCCGTTGATGTAGAAGGTTTTAATGAAAATATGCAGCAGCAAAAGCAAATGGCAAGAGCCGCCAGAAAATCGGAAGATGAAGAAGGCTGGGCAGAAGATGAA
>JAENWH010000426.1 GCA_016650135.1 Peptostreptococcaceae bacterium | reverse complement strand
TTCGCATATCGTCTCCCTTTTTTAACTTTTGCACTTTGGACAATACCCGAAGATCTCCAGGTTATGCCCAATGATGTCAAACCCCGTTTCTTCCTTCAGTTTATTTTCATATTCTGCAAAGGGACACCCCTCGACAGAAATTATATTTTTACATTTCATGCAAACCAGATAATGTTTATGGTCAAAATTGTTAAGTTCAAATAAAGACTTGTTCTCTCCCGCCATGCTGGTTTTAACAATCAACCCTTTTTCAACAAGCGTATTTAAAACTCGATAGACACTTGACAGATTTATAGATATGTTCTGATTCACAAGTGCCAGGTAAACCTGATCCGCCGTTAATGGTTTCCCATTTTGTTCCATTTCACGAAGAATAGAATTTCTGTGTTTTGTATTCTTCAGACCTTCATGAATCAAGATTTCTTTATAGGGTAATGTCTGCGCCATTGAGTGTCTCCTTCCTTCATGAATCTAATATCTTTACCAAATCAAACAAATTTATTTTTAAATACAAGGGATAAAAAGAAAATCATCCCAGAAACAAGCACTATTGTAGCGCCAGTTGCGGTATTAAAATAGTAGGATGCGATTAATCCGCATACCCCCGAGAAAACCGAAATCATTACAGAAAATAGCGTATATGTTCTGACATTTCTGGTAATATTTTTAGCCGCAGCGGCCGGCAATACCAGAAGTGAGTTTATAATCAAAAGTCCTACCCATTGTATGGAAATAGTAACGATGACTGCGATGATGGAGGTGAATATCATTTCAACCGGCAACGTTTTTACGCCACGGCTTCCAGCAAGGGACTGATTCACACTTACAATCAACAGTTTATTGAAAATCAGTGACCAGAGAATAATAACTGAAACAAAAACAAATAACAGCAATAGTATTTCAGAAGCAGAGATGCTCAGCAGGTCACCTATTAAATAAGAGGAATATTTATTAAAGCTTCCACCGAATGACATTAATACAAGACCCAGTGCCACTGCAATTGAAGAGAATACACCGATGATGGTATCTGTTGAAGACTGGCTTTTATTCTTAATAAAAGTTATTCCCAGCGCAAAAGCAATTGAAAAAACTACAGCGGCTAAAACAGGCTCCATTAAACCAATTATGGAACCAATTGCTATCCCTGTAAATGCCCCATGCCCAAGTGAATCTGAAAAAAATGCCATTTTATTCATGACAATCATCGTTCCCAATAGGCCAAAAATAGGTGTCACCAGCAATATTGCCAAAAGGGCGTTTTTCATGAATTCATGTCCCAACCACTGAAATGGTAAAACTGTATCGGTAAAATTGTACCATAGCTCCAGAATCATTAATTTCCTCCTCCAACATTCAATTGATTGGATCGGTTGTTGAACCAGGAGATCCCAAATGTTTTAAGAGTTTCATTGTCATTAAAAACATCTTTAGGTGAACCGTTGCATAAAACAGTGCCATTGATTAAAATGACACGGTCAGCATATTTTTCAACAAAATCTAAATCATGGGAGACAATAATGATAGACAAATCGTAATTGTCTCTTAACTCAGAAACGGTTTTATAAAAAAGTTCCAACCCATTCTGGTCGATCCCCGATATTGGTTCATCCAGCAGCAGCAGATCTGGCACCGGATCCAACGCTAACGCCAGCAACACCCTTTGAAGCTCTCCACCAGATAATGCGCCAATTCTTCTGTCAATTAGGTGCTCGGCTTTCACAATGGAAAGGCTTTCGATTATTTTCATTTTTATTCTGTTTGTCGTGAACAGCCATGCAGGTGTATTGAAATTAGACGCCATAAAAAGATCAAGCACACTTGTAGGTGTATCTGTATCAAAATGAAGATTTTGTGGAACATATCCTATGACAGGATGCCCGCTGTGCTTTCCCTTCGCATCAAAAAATTTAAGCTGCCCGGAATGCTTGATATCACCCAGCATTGCTTTTAAAAGAGTACTTTTACCCCCGCCATTTGGTCCTATAATAGCAGTTAATTCTCCACAATGAATATGGAGATTAACATTTTTCAGGATTTTATTGCTTCCAAAATTCACGCAAAAATTTTCCACCCTAGTACAACACAATCCTGAACATTGATTTTCGCAATGTTGTTTTTCTTTTATTTCATCCATTATTCCAAAGCCTCAAGTAAAGTTTTTAAATTAGCTTCCATGACCGTAATATACTCATCATATGAACCCGCATCAGCCTCTCCCGTCACAATCGGGTCAAGGGTATATATTT
>JAENWH010000553.1 GCA_016650135.1 Peptostreptococcaceae bacterium | reverse complement strand
TTGAGAATACTGCATATGATCTTGTCCTACAAAAGATACCTTTCCATTTCCAATAGCTATCAATAAATATTTATTCCCATTACAACAAGGATTGATGGTACACTAACTGAAAGCGATTATTTCTTATAGGGTAGGTAACTGATTATGAATACCTTAAGTACGCAAGGGAATGATACACGAGCAAGCGAAGGTGCTTTACTAGCCGTAAAGTTAACTAAAACCTACAACAATCTGAAGCTAGAATATGACCAATTTCTTTTTATGATTGAATTTACTGAAAAAGAAATCACCTTACTACGAAAAATGACGGAGGATTTTTTTACAGGGTTTATGGGAAATCAAAATTTGGCCGATTTCCTTGATGTATGGGGTAATGGAGGCCTACTTTTTTTCAGTTGTTTTTGTTGTGCACACGATTTAGAAAAAGAGAGCAACAGAGATTTTTGGCTTGCATACTATCAATGGTTAGGTATTTATGACGTGGAGGGGGGGGGATACTCGCAAAGTACTGTAAATCAATGGATTAAATCTTTTTGGGAAGAAAAAGGAATACAATACTATACTTCCCGCATAGGGAATACTCAATTTGTATTGACTTTTTTGATGCATTCCATTGTTTCCAATAGACCGTTGTCTAAGGAATTGGCTGTTAAGTTCCTCGTAAAGGTTATTAAAAGTTCTGGAACTATGTACCACGATAGTGAGGAGCAACAGGACCTTTTTGGGGATGAATTACTAAAATACTCCCAACCGATTATTGATGAAATTGACTATCATGAGCAAAATGCTACATATCTTCAACTACCACGTGAAACTGCACTTGCTTTTTATTATTCTGGTAGCCAAGTAGAGGATTATCTCCTTCCTATATATGACTTCCTGGAGAAACACCTTATAGATAAGGTTAATAATGGAACCACTTCATACTCGTCCCAGGTTGAAGCAATCCCTGAGTTTATTCGACTTGAGGTCGAAAAAGCAATTGAGGATACTACTGTTGATGAGATTATAAGGATACGCTCACTCAAGTCTTATCGGTATGGAAGGGCAACCATAACCCTGGATACAAATAGGTGGAAGCTTAACTTCATAATCCCTCCACATAGTTTCAATGATTTGGATAAAAATGCCCAAATAGATTTCAAGTTAACCTGTTACGATGGACAACTCTATTATCAACAAAAAGATGTGAAGTTTGACAATGTAAAAAATATGATAATCACAAAGGAATTAACAATATCTTGTACAAAAATAGATGCCAAGTTCAATTATCAGTTTTCTCACAAGGGAAATGTAAAGGCTAGTGGATCTATCTCCTGTAGTTGCCTTTTTGATCTCGAAGGGGAACTTATCCCTTTGCCTTGCAAATATGAACAAACAGTCTATTGCATTGCAAAACCAGGTTCAATTATTGCTGATGACTTGCATGAATTACAACCTGATTTTATTCCTGGGTATTCACTTTGGGATTTCTATTTCAGTGAATATTCTCCAATGATTATTGATAATATCCTGTATGGAATGGACACAGATATCTCTA
>JAENWH010000184.1 GCA_016650135.1 Peptostreptococcaceae bacterium | reverse complement strand
TTGCTTTTTTATTTTCTTCCTCTTTAGGAAGTCGTTTTAGTTGAACTGCAATTCCAATAATATTTATAACAATTAGACCAATGACTATTAATAAAACAATCGTTGTGTCCATAGGTAAATTATACATGTTTTCTCCTTTTTAAATTTAAAAAGTACTGATAGCACTATTTGAATTACTAAAAAGATAAGTTTTTAAATAAAATTAAAACTTATCTTTTTTTATTAAGTCAGCAGTAAAGAAATTAATACTCAAGTTCTCTTGCAACTTTAGCCATTTCTACAACTTCAGGGGTTGGTCCCACAACTTCCCCATCTTTTAAGAAAGGAACACCATCTAGCCATACAGAAGAGCAAATACCAATACCATCAGTATGAGATGGTGCTTCAATACCACCAGGAATATCAGAAACCAACTGCGGTCCAACGTTACCTATTCCCCATTCAGTAGAACCCCAAACACGTTCATCTTCTACAATGTCCCCTGTCAATTTTGCACCTGGACCAAAACCATAAGAAGCATGAGCAATATGATACATGCGCTCATCGTTAAAACTATCAAGATAATCTTTTAAAGCTGTTGCTTCTGGACCACCTTTAATTGAAGTAATAATACCTTTTTCAACATTCATAATAATTTTGTCATGTAATAAACCTGTTGGGGGAACATTAGATCCATCAAAGACTAAAGTTCCATTAATTGTTTCCAATTTTGGAGTCCAACTAATTTGACCTCCCATCATTTTAAATTCCCCAGGACCTACCATCCCATCAGAACTGTACCAATCACGACCAGGCATATTTTCAAATGTCAAATCACAACCAGCTGGTGTCGTAACTCGCATAATTTTTGCAGCTTTACTAATTTCCTCTGCTTTACGGAGAAAAATACCCAGTTCTTTATTCTTAACGCGACCAATATTTCGTATCATCAAATCTGCATTCATGCCAACAAGACACATATATCGAAGTTTTGCATTAGCAGCAACTGCATTATCAAATGGTGTAGAATAAAGCAACCATTCATTATTGTATTCAATCCATATATCAGTTTCCTTTAACGCAGCAGTTAAAGACTCACATGGCAAATCAATATCAGCCGCCTTGCCAACACCACGTGGAGAAGCTACCGTCATTACCAAAGGTTTCCCCCCCAAAGTATAAGCTGCTTGTGCAGTAGCTATAACAACATCCATGTTTGATTCCGTATCAGCTGTAATGCAAACTGTTTCACCTTTTTTCAACTTAAAATTATCGCGCAACAATTTTATTGCAGCTTTTCCTAGTTCATATTCATACATTTTAAAACCTCCTATTTAGTTAGCAATGTATTTGTTTATATTATCAGTTTTTAAATTATTAACAATATCATTCAGTCACAGCTTTATCAAAAAAATATATAGATTAACAACAATTCCTTTCTTTATATACCAAAGTGGTTTATAATTTTCATAGTTTTGGAGATTTTGATTAATGAACATTTTAACCGTAAAAAAATTTTTAGAGAATTCCTCATTTAATAGTAGTTATATTATTGCTGGAAATAATGGTACTTTTCATAAGATGACATCAATTGAAATCTTAGAAAGTCCTTTCCCCGAAGTAGAAAAATACTTAAATAAAAATGAATTTTATCTCACTTCTTTTTGGAATTCTCAAAATAATAAGGAAAAAAGAATTAATTTAGTAAAGAGTATTATTAATCATCAATGTGCGGCACTTGCAATTATGCCAGGGGTATATCTGAAAAATCAAATTGATGAAGAAATCATTAATTTGGGAAATCAAAATGATTTTCCTATTATTGTTTTGAATAATAATTGTAGGTGGAATGATATTATACATGATTTCTATCGTTGTACACAAACACAACAAATATCTTTTGGATGTCTACATTTCTCTGATTTTCTTTATATTATTGATTGTTATAGGGAAAATCTAAATTTAAACCTTTTAGGAAATGATCTTGAAGGTTTAATGAAATTACCGATTAATATCTATAAAGATGGAAAATGCTATAAATCAACTCTTAAAAACTCTGAAAAAGTTATTAGTAAAATTGAAGCAATTGCTTTTAATAACAATTTATCCCCCTATTCTCATGTTTCATTCTATATTGAAGATTCTATATTAATTGAATGTCTTGTTGGAAAAAATTCTTACATTTCCCTTGAATATAACACTAATACAATCTCATCAGAAATAGTTTCAGTTTTTAGAAACGTAGGAAATTATCTTATTAAATTATTTAACAATAGGCAGAAGAATTTTATAAAAGTTAATTCTAATACAATTATCTTACCCACGGGAAAATATTACTTCTTTTGTATTAGAAAGGATAAAATTTTGGAGTGTGTGTTAAAAATTAGAGAAATTTGCACTGTATATGATTATTATATAAATTTCAATATTTTGTTTGGCGTTTTGGAGTATAGTGATAATTCAGAAAAAAAAATTTACCAATTTTCTCATAAAATAATAAAAGAATTTTCCCCTCAATGTTTTATTTTTTCGGAGATTCCAATATATAAAGAGTTCATTTACAATATGTCACAGGAAATTCTTTCCCAACTTCGTTCAATGCACTTTTTAAAAGGAATTTTTACAGTAGGCGAAATTCCAATTTTAAGATTGTTAGACATTTCACCTTCCATATTAAGAAAACAAATCAGTAATTTCAATAATTTTCTTTTTCATCCGGAATTTACTGAAATCCAAATGGATACTTTACGCTTATTAGTCGTTATGCATAGTATCAAAAATGTATCACTTTTACTGAATGTGCATCCCAATACGGTGAAATATCGTATCGAAAAAATATTGAATTTTCAAGAAGAAACTATGGAAGCCTATTCTTTTCTAGATTTCTGTAATACAGAATTGTTGATTTATATAGAAAACAAAAAGTTTGAATCTTTAAATTATTGTGTTAAAGAAAAAATATAAAGAATTAATCTTTAAATATTGTTGGATTAAGTTTAGTGAGCACCTCTAATAATATATTCATCTTTTCTTTCTGGATTAGGATGAACATTATTATAAGTAGAATAAAGGTACTTAAAATCTTCTTTGGAAACATTCCAAGGCATGAGCTTATCCCAATCTTCTGTAGTACTGCAGGTTTGAGCTTTTGTAAGAATATACCATAAGTAATCATAAGTATTTAATTTATTGGATTTTGCTGTTTCTATTATGCTGTAATAGAGTGCAGAAGCATCTGCTCCAGCATCGGAAACACTAAAAAGCCAATTTTTTCTTCCTACAGTAAAGGGCCTGATGGAATTTTCAGCGACGTTGTTGGATGGGGAAGATTCAAAACATTCAGTATAAAGAATTAGGCTATCCCAGTATTTGTAAAAATATTTGATACCAATTCCCATTTCACTTTTTGGAGGATAAGTATCTTTAATAGAATCTAAGAAAGTTTTAAGTTCTGTAAAGATTTCAGTAGCTTCAATTCTTCTTTCACTCATGAATTGGTCTCTAGTAATAATTTTATTAACTAATTTACCACGAAGATTTTTTTCAAGCGTAAAGAGTTTACCAACGATGAACACTATTTTTCTAGCATCTGTATTTTTCTTATTAATGCTAAGATACTTCTTAATTCTACGTTCTGCATGGACCCAACAATTTATGTGGTTATCTAAATGTAAGTACCCAAGCAGTCCATCGGTCATTATGTGACCTTTATATGAAACAGTGTCTTGTGACAGTGTTTCAATCTTTCTGTCAGGAATAAAAGTAAACTGTACAATTTTACGATCCTGATCAGGGTTCTGATAGGATGTTCCAATTCTTACTAACATAAATCGAGTTTTAGTAGGATCTTCTTTATCATGAGTTAAAACTTGAATTGGTGTTTCATCTTGGTTTATCAACGGCGACTGGAAAAGATGATATTTGAATCTTTTTTGCAATGGTTCTAATAATTTAGCATAAGTTAGAAGCCAGTTTGACAGGCTTTGCCTTGAAATATCAATTCCTTCTCTTTTAAAAATTTGTTCTTGTCTGTAAAGAGGAAGAGCATCAGAATACTTTTTGGTAATAGCTTTAGCTATTAGACTTGTTGAAGCAGCTAAAACATCTGTTTTTGCATTATTCCAAAGAATAATAGTTTTAATATCATCTTTTTCTCCCTCAAAGTCTTTTAATTTATACGTAGCATAAAGATGTCTTTCAATATAATATTTGGCTGGAATAAAGCCAATCTTATCCACAACTTTGTTTTCAGTTTTAATATAAGTATAACCATTAGAACCAACAATAGTGTCTGGTGAATCTTTAGCATGGTCTATGATGGTAATAGGAGTATTAGCTGGCAATTTTCTAATTTTATGAGAAACTTTTCTTGAAGTTTTATTATTATCTTCTGTATAAGATTCATCATCATTTACTAGCTCGGCTAACTCTTCAAGTTCATTAAAAAGATAAGGTGTTTTTTCTGAAGATGGAATATAAGGTTCAACTTGCTTTATACGCAATTTTTCATTAGCAATATTAAGATCTTGAACAGCTTTAGCATTGGCATTAACAAGTTCTCTAATTAACTCATTTTTTGCACCATCACTAAGCTTACTTATTTTATCTTCTGAATACCAATCTTTCATGTTTAATATGTTATCATATAAGCAATTAAATGTCAATAATGTAAGCATTTAAATGTATTTTCTTATTATGTTTTTTACATTTTTGTTGGTTTTAAAGTCTGAAATTTTCTCCATGGGTTT
>JAENWH010000377.1 GCA_016650135.1 Peptostreptococcaceae bacterium | reverse complement strand
GACTGCCTTTTGTTTCAGCGTATATTGAGAAGCCTCAAGATATGTCCCGTTTTTGCTAAATTTGAAGAAATCCGGATTGTCCTGAAAGAAGGATTTGCTGATAACTAAATCCCCTGTGTCAGTCCTTACTTTATATTTTGGATCAATGATAATATAGCCTCCGTTGATGACGTAAAAAACCCCACTTTCAACCAGGTAAAGTTTTTTAAATTCTATGGTGTAGTCGGTGCCGCTTGCAGTTCCAGTCTTATAAAAATTCAGTCGTTTCCCTCCAAATATAATCAAATTGCCATCGCTGTCGACTCCGTATTCTGAAGGTGTAAGCAAGAAGTTTCCATCGGGGTCAAAATAATTAGAAAAGTTATACAATATTATGTTACCTTTAGAATCAAGGATATTGCCTCTTCTATCTTTATCGAGGCCGGTAACTCCTGGGAAATTCTTGTTATTCTCGAATTCCACCGCTGTGATTTTTTGCATATTTACATCTATTGTACTGTAAATCTTCAGGCCTCCACTTTGCAGCATTTCCGCTGCAGTCAATTCGTCTATGTCCAACGTTTCTATTAAATCTTTTCTTACCTGTTTAATAAGATAATCAGAAAAATATGAAAGAATATCCACATCAACTGTTTCCCTTGGTTTCATGGCTGTTTTCATATCAACAGCATAAGCCTGATCATATTCATCTTGTGCAATCATTTTCTGTTCCAGCATAAATCCCAGAACCTGATGCTGTCTGTCAACAAAGCGATCGTTATAACTAATTGTATAGGTACTTGACCGTGAAATTATATTTGGATCATCACTGGCAATATTACTGGAATTGAAGCGTTTAAGCGGAGCATAACCTGAGGGATTTTTTGGGATAGCGGCCAGAGTCGCACATTCCTCCAATGTCAGATCCTCCACATTCTTAGAGAAATAGGACTGGGCGGCGGTCTGTACACCATAGGAATTAAAGCCAAGGTAGATAGTGTTCAGATAGGCTTCCATAATTTGATCTTTAGAGAGTGCCTTTTCAAGTTGTACGGTGTAATACGCTTCACGAAATTTACGAATCATTGTACGTTCATTGGTCAAGTAAAGATTACGCGCAAGCTGCTGTGTAATTGTACTTGTGCCGCTAATTCTGTTCTTGCCTGTAATGCTGTCAACAACCGCTCCCATAAGGCGAACATAGTTGAATCCATGATGTTCATAAAAAGTTTTGTCTTCAATGGAAATAACGGCATTAACCAAATTTTCCGGCATTTCTTCAATAGACACATTGATTCGGTTTTCATTTGAATCTATATTTCGGATAATTTGCCCCTGATTATCATAAATCACAGACGTCCTGGCCAATTGGGCGTAAATGTTGCCTGGGTCTATTTCAGGGGTTGTGCGAATCAAATATTTCAGAACCCCAAATCCAGCCGCCAAAAAAAACATAAGAAGAATAAAAAGAATAAGCAATCCGATAATTATTTTTTTCCGTTTGCCTGGCTTCTTTATATTCTTCTTTATATTCTTCTTTATATCCTGATCGTTGGTTTTATCAGACATTTTATTTGCCTCACTCCTCAATCATTCCTGCTAAAGGCTGATAAGGATTTACATTTGTATTGTAAATGCTTACAGCATAGTGAAGATGAGGGCCTGTTGAAAAGCCTGTGGTACCGATAGCCCCTATAATATCACCCTTATTGACCGGTTCACCCACTTTGACATTCATCGTATCTAAATGATAATAGGAAGTAAACAATCCCATACCATGGTCGATGACTATTGTATTTCCTGTTGAAAGAAGGTTACTTGCGGCCAAAGTTACTCTTCCATTATTTGGTGCTTTAACAGGGGTCCCCAAAGGGGCTGCCAAATCAAGACCTGAATGCCTTGAAGATGATAGCACATTGTTATTGTACCTTATTTCCGCAAAGTCAGTTGTGAGCCTGCCTTCAACCGGCATGATAAACGCACCGGCCCATAGCTTACTATTGTCTGACACTGTCTTTGCAGGCTTTACAATATTAATATATTCCAAATTCGCTTTTGCGTTATTGTTTGATTGATTCAGCGCTGCCGAGACAACCAGATACTGTGTTTTGAAATTTTTGTTGTATATATTGAAGGTTCTGGTTATTTTATATTCATACTCTTTACCTTCATTGAAAATAACTGAAATATCATGCTCCCCTATAGATGCATATAAATCAATAGGCAAAACGGATACGTATTTCTCTCCATTTTCAAAAATCTTTGCGTTTATTTTTACAGCATCTGTGTGAATACTTACGGTATCATCACTATTCATTTTTCCTATTTCCAGAATTAAAATATTCCCAGGATAATTTACGTCGGTCATTATGTTAAAATCCCCGGGATGGCTCTTTAAACAAACAATAACAGAGTGCGTTTCACCGTTATTACCATAAAAGGATTGGCCTTCAATTGTTACAGTCCGAGTTTCATTTACCCAGCCCACCTGCGTGCCAAAAGCTTCCAGCACAGCCCTGATTGGGATATAGGTTCTGTCTCCTCTTATTACTGCATCTGTGTCATTAGGGATTTGTTGCCCATTTTT
>JAENWH010000067.1 GCA_016650135.1 Peptostreptococcaceae bacterium | reverse complement strand
TTCTAAGTCTTCTTTAAGTTTTTTAGTTTCTTTATCTTCTCCAAGTAATGATAAATCACCTTTTTCTAAGACTTTTTTCCAATTAGAGACCATACTAGGTGTAACTTGGTATTTTGTAGCTAATTCTTGAACTGTAGTTTCATTTTTTAAAGCCTCTACAGCAACCTTCAATTTCAATTCTCGACTAATAGTTCTTCTTTTTCTACCCATAATTGAATAATAATCCTTAGTTGAGAAACTAACAAGAATTAGTGAGTATTAAAAACTTTGTCCAATTTCACCTCTTAGCATAGTTGGCTCCGTGAGGAGCCTGCCTACTCGATAAATAGCAAATAAGAACTAAAATAGAAATGGTTACCACTGATATAAAAGTGATAAACATTTCTTCTACAATATATATACGACTCTACAATTTGTATGCATTATACTGAGGTGCTTTACCTGTCTTTACAACACCAATGACTTGTTCTGTTACCGAAGTCCTCAATACATCAAGAGAAGTATCTGAATAGAAAGCTAAATGAGGAGTCACTTCCAATGAAGGTATCTGGGCAATTCTTTCATAATTTTGAGGTGGTTCCTCAGGAAGGACATCCAAACCAGCACCACGGATTGTTTTCTTCTCTAAAGCAGAAAGCAATGCTTCAAAATCAACGACTGGGCCTCGAGCAGTGTTCACCAAACAACTGGTTGTTTTCATCAGATCAATCTCTTGAGAACCGATCAACTTTGTTGTTTCTTCAGTTAGTGCACAGTGAATGGTAACGCAATCTGCAGTAGCCATTAATTGTTCAAGAGTAACTTTTTTCACTCCAGTTTTATCAAAATATTCTTTATTCACATAAGGATCGTAACCGATTAAGTTGAATCCGAAAATCTTGAGTTTCTCAGCAACTCTCGTACCGATATGACCTAAGCCTACAATACCGATAGTATAATTTTCTGCAGCTGGAATCGGATAGAGTTTATTAAAATCCCAAATGCCATGTTTCACTTGATAATTACCTTGATTAATTTGTCTATATTGTGAAAATATCAACGCTAATGCATGGTTTGAAACTTCTTCAATACAATAAACAGGATTATGTACCACAAACACATGATGATCTTTTGCTGCTTCTACATCGATATTATCGACACCGATACCGTACCGAGAAACCACCTTGATATTAGGTAATCTTTCAAATAATTCTCTAGTAATTTTAACATACTGACACATGATAGCATCACAGTCCTTGGCAAAATCATAAACGTCCTCCGTATTCACTAAATGACCGGACTTAATTTCACCACCTGCTTTCTCAATAATACCCTTTTCAAGTTTATTGTCAGTATAATCATAATCAACTTGCGCAATTTTAAAACTCATTTTTAGAACCTCCTAAACATATCCACTATTTATTTAATATTTCATTTTACTTATGAACAGAGCTCAATGATTAATATATCTTTTTCCACCTATAGAATTGAAAACTCATTTTCATTTCAACCATCAATCTATTCTATTTTCAAAGAATTGAAAAAGACCTTTATCCAAAAGATAGAAGCGATTCACTAATCATACAAATCTCAGATTTTGAATTTTCCGTCTGACATCTTGTACCATTAGTACTAAAACACTTTCAATTGAAGAGCGCTCATACGCTTTTATTTTATGGGTAAATAAGCACCTTTGGCAGCTGTTTCGACAGTCTTTTGATACAGGAAAAGATGCCCTTTGATTTTTTTAGAACGACAAGGAGCTATAACTTTCCTTCGTTCTGTAAAATCCACATATGGCGCATCTATGGTCCTTTGTTTGACATCGACAACAATATCATCACCATTTTCAAGATAAGCAATAGGACCATCATCATATGCTTCAGGACATATATGACCAATGAAACAACCATTATTAGACCCAGAAAATCTTCCATCTGTAATTAAACAAACTTTGTCTCCAAGTCCCATACCGACCAATAGTTTCATAGCCTTATACATTTCAGGCATTCCAGGAGATCCTTTAGGACCTTCATTCCTGATAACGACTACATCATTTTCTTTTACTTCATTTGCTCTAATCCCACGTAGGGCATCTTCTTCACTTTCGTAGATTTTGGCTTTCCCAGAAAAATAGAGTGAATTCTCAGGAATTGCAGAAGGTTTCGTAATAGCACTATGGGGAGCAATATTTCCATAAAGGACCGCTATACCACCCCTGCTATGTACAGGATTATCAAGAGAACGAATAATGTCCTCATCAACAATCTTTACACAGTCAAGATTCTCTGCAACGGTTTTCTCAGTACATGTCAAACAATTGAGATTCAGCTTAGATGCCATTTCTTTCAATAATGAAGGAATCCCCCCAGCATTATAAAAATCCAATAGAGTATATTTACCAGCCGGTATCATGGGAACAAGATGAGGAATCCTATTTGAAATCTTTTCAAAATCATCAATAGTCAAGGCTATGCCAGCCGTATAAGCAATAGCCAATATATGTAATACAGCATTTGTTGAACCACCGATAGCTGAATTAACCATGATAGAATTTTCTAAAGAGCTTCTTGTGATGATATCACTCGGTTTCACATCATGATTCACCAAATCAACAATCACTTTACCTGTTTCAAAAGCTACAGCAGATCTTTTACTGTACACAGCAGGAATAGTAGAAGAACCAGGAAGCGATAAACCCATAACTTCTGTTAAGCAACACATAGTGTTGGCAGTACCAAGCATAGCACAGGATCCTATAGTAGGTACTGCATTATCTTCAATCCATTCATACGCTTCTTTACTGATTTTACCAGTATTAAAAGCGCCTTCTGATTCTTGAATAAAGGAATGGTCGATGGAAGTACCACCATATAAATTCCCCTTCGTCATATGACCGGGAAGAGTCGGACCACCATTTATAAAGATAGAAGGGATATTAAGTCTCAAGGCTCCCATAATCATACCAGGGACAATCTTATCACAGGAACCGAGAAGTACTAATCCATCTACTTGATGAGCCTCTGCCATAATTTCAATATCGTCAGCTATAGCTTCCCTTCCAGGAAGAATATACTTCATTCCGACATGACCCATGGCAATACCATCACAAGCACCGATAGTTCCAAATTCAATAGGGGTTCCACCAGCTGCATAAATACCTTCTTTCACCCTTACTGCAAGTTGTTTTAAATTAACATGCCCCGGGCAAATGGAATTATATGAATTTACTACAGCAATGATTGGTTTCTTCAATTCATCACTTGAATAACCACTCGATTTATAAAGAGCTCTCACATTTGCCCATTGAGGCCCTTCAAGTATTTTTTGACTTCTCAGTTTTGCCATTAACAACTCCTCTTTAGAAAAAATATTAGTCACATAAAAAAAGGAACAACCTTGCCGATGTATAGACCATACAAAGAGACTCAGATACGTTCCTTTTTATGTTGAAATGTAATGTACTATGCAACTCCGAACATATGGGGTAAGAACATGGTAATAGCAGGAATATAGGTGATTAATAATAAATCTAATATATTGATGATAAAGAACGGTATAATTCCCCTTACAACATTATCCAATGTCGTATTACCAACTCTTGCAGCAACAAACAAGTTAATTCCAAGAGGAGGAGTTATAAATCCAATAGAAAGGTTAACAACCATGATTAAACCGAATTGAATTGGACTTAACCCGAATTTCATAGCTATAGGCAGGAGAATTGGAGCTAAAACCATCATAGCTGGTGTTGTATCCATAAAACACCCGACAATTAGCAACAATACGTTCATCAAAACAAGAACTAAAATACGACTTGTTGTGAATGCTGTGATTGCATTTGCCACATGTAAAGGAACTTGTTCCAATGTCAATATTTTAGTGAAAGCTGTAGCACAACCAAGAATAACCATAACCGTTCCAGTTGTTGAACAAGCATTACCAATGGTTTTCATTAAACTTTTAAAGGTAAATTCTTTGTAGATAAACATACCACAAACAAAGGCATACACAGCAGCAACAGCTGCAGCTTCTGTAGGGGTGAAAATTCCACTATAAATACCACCAAGAATGATGATAGGATCGATTAAAGCCCATTTACCCAACCATACGGAAGAGAGAACTCTTTTTCCAGAAAATGGTCTATCAGTCCCTTTCCAACCTTTTTTCTTACAATAAAAATAAACATACACCATTAAACTCAGACCAATAAGAATTCCAGGAATAAATCCTGCAATAAATAAGGTACTAATTGAAGTGGATGTTGAAACACCATAAATAATCATCGGGATACTAGGAGGTATAATAACACCAATGGAACCAGCAGCAGCTATTAAAGCTAAGATAAAGGACATATCATACCCAAGTGCCAACATACCAGGAACTACCATAGCACCTACTGCAGCAACAGTTGCAGGACCTGATCCTGATACAGCTGCAAAAAACATACATACGGCAACAGTAACAATAGCTAAACCACCTGTTATATGGCCAAGTAAAGCATCAGCTACATTAAGTAATCTTTTTGAAATTCCACCATTACCCATGAGTTCTCCAGCAAGAATGAACAAAGGAATAGCCATGATAGGAAACGAATCTGTTCCTGTAACCAAAGCTTGAGGGATAAAGCTCAAACTTAATCTTCCACCAACTAAAATAGCACTAGTTGAAGCAAGACCGATTGCAATTCCAACTGGAACATTTAAAATCATAAAGGCAAATAAACTGAGAATAAGTACTGCACTAGTCATTTGCGTTGATCTCCTTTGCTATCAATTTTTCTATTGAGCCTTCCGGGGTATATTTAAAATGTTTTTTACGGAAAATAATTACTTGGATCTGACGAAAAGCAGTAAGTGCAAAACCAACTACAGGAGCTGCATAAACAATAGCCATAGGGATTCCCATTGCTGGACTTTTTTGTTTAAGGATTATTTCCTTAAAAACTAATCGACTTCCAGCAAAAACTATCAAAATACTAAAAGCCAGAAAAAGTACATCACCGATAATCACAACATAAGGTCGTGATTTTTTAGGAAATATATTCATCAAGGCTTCAACTTTAATATGCTGTTTCTGCTTAGCACTATAGCTAATTCCCATATAAACAAGCCAGATAAATAAATATCTAGATAATTCTTCAGTCCAAGTCAATGAATTATTAAAGATATAACGCATAACAACTTGAAAAAAGAGTAACAAAGTAAATAATGACATCATTATTATGCAAGAAACTAGTTCAAACTTTTCATCTAATAGTTTAAAAAAATTATTTGTTTTCATAAAAGCTCCTATCATCTAAAAGACATGTAGGTACAATTAATGGAGTACCTACATGCATATAGTTTTCTTAAACTACTTTAACCACTCAGTCAAAAATTCTGGGTGATCCATTTTTTCAGCAACTAATTCATAAACACCTGCATCTTTTGCTACTTTTTTCCATACAGCCTTTTCAGCATCTGAAATTTCAGTAACAACAGTACCACCAGCAATTAATTTCTTAGTGATTTCACCTTCATACTTCTGAGACTGACTTCTCTGATAATCAATAGAAGCTTTTGCAGCCTTCATGATTGCATCCTTTTGAACAGCAGTTAAGGAATTGTATTTATCCAAATTCATTACCATGAAGTAAGGAGTATAAACATGTTGAGTCAAAGACACATATTTTTGTACTTCCTGGAATTTATTAGCATCGATGATACCTAGAGGATTCTCTTGAGCATCGATAACACCTTGTTGTAGTCCTGTAAAAACTTCAGTGAATGCCATTGGTGTTGGGTTTGCACCCCAAGCTTTCCAAGCTGCGATATGCACTTGGTTTTCCATAACACGAACTTTCATGCCCTTTACATCAGAAGGTAACTTAACAGCTACGTTATCATTGGTGAAATCTCTAAAACCATTTTCCCAAAAACCTAAACCCTTAAAACCAATGGATTCCATGTTGTTAAGAATTTTCTGACCGACTTCGCCATCAAGTTTATCATATGCATCTTGTGGATTCATAAAGATATAAGGTGCATCAAAGGCATAGAAATCCGGATACATTGTTGCAATAGGACTTGTTGAACTAACACCGATATCGATATCACCAAACTGTGTGGTTTCAATTACAACACGGTCATTTCCAAGCTGGTTATCTGGGAACAAATCTATCGCCAAAGTGCCATTAGAAGCTTCTTCTGCTACTTTTTTAAAGAGCAAACCACCATCTTTTCCGGATTGGGATGTAACATTAGAAAATGTTAATCGAACCACTTTTTTTGAATCATTAGAAGAACTACCTTCTTTTGTACCATTAGCAAAGAGCATAGTGGCACTAACTAATAATGCTAAAACTACGAGACTTTTCTTTTTCATTTTTTTCTCCTTATCTATAAAAATTTCATTTATCTTCTGATAAATCATTTATCAGAACCATTCATAACCCAAAAAATCACTCAAAAAATTAAATTTATCCATGTAACTTCAAAATGAGACTTTAATAAGTTAACTGAACCGCATAGTCAAATTTCATACTAAATAGTTCAGTCACATACATAGCTCATATGCTATTCTGCAATTGTAACGACAACTTTCGCTGTTGCACTATGAGGATCTCTAATCATATCAAATACATTCGGACTGTCTTCAAAAGAAACGATATGTGTAACAATTTTTTCCAATTCATTTTGAATCTGTGGAAGATAATCTACCGCTTGTTTGAATTCTTCTTTTGTATAAACTCTTGTACCGACAAGGGTTTGTTCTTTGAAATTAAGAGCTTGAAGATTTACTAAATGGGGGTTTTTGTGAACAGCTACCATACAAAGAGTTCCATGAGCTCTTGTAATATCTGTCATTGTTGTTGAAGCGGCTTCTGAACCACTGCATTCAAAGAAAACATCACAACCTTCACCTTCCGTAGCAGCTTTCACTACTTTTTCAAAATTCTGCTTCAGTGGATTCACTGGAGTCAAACCAAAAAGTTTTGCAGTATCTAATCTGTTTTCGTTTATATCGGAAATGAAAACTTCTTGAGCTCCCATCTGCTTTGCAAACATTCCGGTAAGCAATCCAATAGGGCCAGCACCACTGACCGCTACAGTATCCAATGCTTTAAAATTTGATGAATGGAGCGCTCTTACAATTACAGCAAAGGGTTCTGTTGTAACAGCAGCTTTATCAGAGACACCTTCCGGTACTTTGAATAAAAGATCTTCATCAATGCAAATATATTCGGCAAGTCCTCCATCTTTATCAATTCCATAAAGACCTAAACTATTACAGACATGAGAAGATCCTTCTCTACAAGCTCTACAATGGCCACATGAGATAAGAGGAAAAGCAACAACTTTGTCACCTTTCTTAAATTTTTTTCCATTTTCAGTTAAAACACCCAAAAATTCATGACCTAAAATTAGTGGTGCTTTAGCTCTTGGATGTGATCCAAGAAAAATACCCATATCAGAACCACAAATGCCACAACAGATAATTTTTAATTTTACCTGTCCTTTAGTAGAAACGGGTTCCGTCACTTCATTAACCTCAACATGTTCAGTGCCTAAATACAAAAGAGCTTTCATAAATTTTCCCTCCAAATAATTAACGATATTCAATGTTTCATTTAAAAGACATCAGACAATAAGATGTTTATTATTGCATCGTGAACAGTTATCTGTCAAGTGGAAACTGTAATTATTGAAATTGATTTTGACTTAATGCACGGTTTCGATATTTCATCGGAGCTGAGCTTTCTAAGAATTCTTATGGCACTATCAAATATAGCCGAGGAGTTCTTGTTGATGAGTTCAAACTCCATTTAGGAAGAGTATTCTGCACAATGATATTGGATTATGATACTTTAGAGCTCCTTTATCTTCAAAAAGGACGAGGTAAGCAACAGATAAGAAATTTCCAAAAATATGTAGGAGCGGACTTTTTAGTCACATTAGCTTCGTTAGTTGCGACATAATGTAAAACTTCGCATTATGTAAAGTAGCAGGGACTATGTCAATTTAATAAATATGCTTTTCTTTTCTTAAATAAAGGCTCAATCACAAAGTTTGTGGGTTTTAGGCGATTTTATTGCAAGTTGGATTTCTGACATAATCTTTACGACTTGCATCGAAAAGCTTTAAAAAGAAATAATCATCATCGCTATATCCGTAACCCTGTCTACGGATTG
>JAENWH010000029.1 GCA_016650135.1 Peptostreptococcaceae bacterium | reverse complement strand
CACCATTTAACGGGGAAGTTATACTACAAAGTTGCGCGTAGAGCGTTGTTCACCTAACAAATAAAAAATATTAGGTATTTCCAGTCTAATTTAGATAAATAAAGGTTAACTAAGTCGAATTACACCCTTGATTTTCAATATATTCTACCCTTTTGTTTCTTTATATTTGATGATTAGTGTAACTTTATTAATCGCGTTAGGTAAACTACTCAATATTATTGGGAAATCAGTATATTTTCGAATGAAATCCATCTTGATTCCAGATCGCAAGGAAGGAGATAACCTTATCATTAATAAATTGTATTCTCTAGGTTAACCATGAAAAAATCCAATTGCAGAGTAGACAAGTATTATTACAAGTCAATCACTGCAAACCAGCGGTACAAATCGCTTCTGGTTTCTTCCAGGGAGGGTATCAACATAACTGAAAACCAACCTCAATTAATTGTAAAAAACAGATGGAATCACTTAGAATTTTGCAACGAAGTCATCGGAATTTACTCTAACGCAAAAGATCCCGGTGGCTTGTTTGCTATGCAAAATTTGCAAATTCTCTCAATCACACCTTTATTATACCACTTTTTTTGCAAAATATGACACAAAAAAACTTGCAAAATGGCGTTTACCCTTTCACAAGTTCTTCTTTTTATTTGGCGGAATTTAATTTTTCATTCAAGGGTACTGAATCATTTTATTTAAATAACTTGCACTATAAGATTTTTTATTATACTATAAAAATGTGTAAAAATTTTAGGAAAGGGTGATAGTAGCAATATGGATAACATACAGCTTTTAATCGGGAAAAGAATTAGAGACTATAGACTCTATCGAGGCTATAGTCTAGATGAATTAGCAACCAAGGCCAATTTAAATGCGGCGCATCTAAGTGCTATCGAACGCGGTGAAAAAAATCCAACGTTGCTTACACTGTCAAAGATACTGAACGTTTTGGATTACACTTTTCAGGACTTGCTTGACTTTGTAAGGACACCAGATGAAATTGCATCTGACTACGGGGAAAAAATACTGCCAATGATAGATAAACTGACTAAAAAAGAACAAGAGTTGATTTATTCCCTTGTTAAAACTTTTACGGAGAAATAAAGAATTAACAGAAACAGGATTGATATGTTTCCCTGGTTTCAAACAATAACTAAAAGGTATCAAACTGAAATGAATCAGATTTGGTACCTTATCTACCGTCAGAAACAATTAATTAAGCATTCAGCAAAAATCATTGTTAGAGGCCTTCAACGCATCATAACCTTCTTTTACAAACAAATACCCTGGCGTCCCTTCCACGAAATTTAAATAATATTTTTCAGACTTAAAAATCAACAGATCACGAACCTCCTTTGTTGCATTTACTGCCATGTTCAGCATACATGCCAAGGTTGCTGTCATAGCGGCATTCGCAAGTTTATTTCCCTTCACCATTTCAAGATGTTGTCTGATTCCCAGGTTTGGAGCCTGTCTGGCATCCATTATTTTAATCGCTTCAAATGCCTCTGTACCAACCAATTTCAATAATATCTCTTCATTCACATCCTTTTTCCCTATCAAATCATGACATAGAGCAACTGACAGGTAGTCCCCGCCAAAACTGCATGCTTTGAGTAATTCGGCTGCCTGTATTTTACAGTCCAGTTTTTCTTGATCTTTTATTTCTTGCTTTCCTTTTACAAAATCCAGAATACACTTCTCTCTTCCAATTAAAGTCATCTTTTTACCATCCTTTACTTTTGTATATTGAATACAGCACATATTTTTTTATCGTATCACACATTTTTTGATTATTCTACCCTTTTTCATATTTATTCGTCAATTTAATAAATAAGAAAAAGGCCGGCATTCCTGCCGACCCCAAATACTATGAAAACCCATGTTTTCAAGCCTTTTTCTTTGCTTTTCTGCCTGAACGGATTACATCATTCCGCCCATTCCGCCCATTCCACCCATTGGAGGCCCGGCCGGTTCATTAGATTTCACTTCTACTACCCCAGCTTCCGTTGTCAGAAGCATGGCTGACGCTGATGCAGCGTTTTGAAGAGCTGACCTAGTAACTTTTGCAGGGTCAACAATACCTGCTTTAATCATATCTACATATTCTTCCGTTAATGCGTTAAAGCCTACACCTCTTGCACTTGTCTTGATCTTATCTATTACTACCGAACCTTCAAACCCTGCATTTTCAGCAATCTGTCTGATTGGTTCTTCCAGTGCTCTCATAATGATTGCCGCTCCGGTTTTTTCGTCACCTGCGAGTGAATTTGCGTACTTTGATACTGCTTCAATAGCGTTGGCAAGGGCTACGCCGCCGCCTGACACGATTCCTTCTTCAACTGCAGCTTTTGTTGCATTTAATGCATCTTCAATTCTAAGTTTTCTCTCCTTCAACTCAGTCTCAGTAGCTGCACCAACTTTAATGACTGCAACGCCTCCTGCCAGTTTCGCAAGTCTTTCCTGAAGCTTTTCTCTGTCAAAATCGGAGTGAGTTTCTTCAATTTGGGCTTTTATTTGAGAAATTCTACCTTTAATTGCGCTTTGTTCTCCCGCCCCATCAATTATAACGGTAGTTTCTTTATTAATTTTAACAGATGCAGCTGTTCCCAGCATATCCAGCGTTGTTTCCTTTAATTCATATCCCAATTCCTCTGAGATGACTGTACCGCCTGTTAATGCCGCAATATCTTCCATCATGGCTTTTCTTCTGTCACCAAAGCCAGGAGCCTTAACAGCCACACAGTCGAAAGTACCTCTCAGTTTATTCACAACAATTGTTGCAAGCGCTTCGCCTTCAACGTCTTCAGCAATGATAAGAAGCTTTTTCCCCTGTTGTACAATTTGTTCAAGAATTGGAAGGATTTCCTGAATGTTGGAAATTTTCTTGTCTGTAAGTAATATATACGGATTTTGCATTGCCGCTTCCATCTTTTCCATATCATTTACCATGTAAGCCGACAAATAACCTCTGTCAAACTGCATACCCTCTACTACTTCAAGTGTTGTGCCCATTGATTTTGATTCCTCAACGGTAATAACTCCATCTTTTCCAACTTTTTCCATAGCATCTGCTATCAAACCGCCAATTTCGTCATCTGAAGCGGATACCGAAGCAACCTGCGCGATGCTTTCCTTGCTTTCCACAGTCTTTGAAATATTCTTGATTTCTTCAACTGCGACAGCTACTGCTCCCTGAATGCCCTTTTTCAGCATCATCGGATTTGCTCCTGCAGCTACATTTTTAAACCCCTCGCGTATAATAATCTGTGCAAGCAATGTGGCTGTCGTAGTTCCATCTCCTGCAATATCATTCGTCTTGGTTGCAACTTCCTTGACAAGTTGTACTCCCATGTTTTCTACTGCATCTTCCAACTCTATTTCTTTTGCAATTGTAACGCCATCATTTGTAATCATTGGACCGCCAAACTTCTTTTCAAGAAGTACATTTCTGCCTTTAGGTCCAAGTGTTATTTTTACTGTATTTGCAAGTTGATCTACTCCTGAAAGTAATTTTTTTCTCGCATCTTCACCATAAAATATTTCTTTTGCCATTTTCTATACCCTCTTTCAATATTATCATTTTACTGTTACTTTATTCTTGTTGTTGTTGTTGTTATTATTATTATTATTTATTAACTGTTGCCAGTATGTCCTTCTGAGACATAATCGTATATTCTTCGCCTTCAAATTTAATTTCAGTTCCTGCATATTTTGAGAATATTACAACATCTCCCTCTTTCAGCTCCATCTTGTCCTCTGAAGTTCCAGGACCTACTGCAACCACTTTTGCCATTTGAGGCTGTTCTTTTGCCTGTCCAGGTAAAACGATGCCGCTCTTTGTCTTTTCTTCTGCTTCTGCTCTTTTAATAACAACTCTTTCGCCTAAAGGCTTAATTCCAAAACTCATATATTTCCCCTCCGTTTTTTTATTGTTAGCACTCTTTATAGTTGAGTGCTAAATACAACTTATTATATTCTTCTGCTTTTGTCAATAGATTAATAAAAAATTTCACATTTTTTTTTACATATTAAAGCCTAAGACGATAAATAGCCATGGCAAAAATATGGCAGGGATCATATTCGCAACCTTAATTTCCTTTGAGGATGCACCTAAAAAATTAATTCCAATTCCTGCTATAAGTAAACTGCCCACTGCAGACATTTCAGTTATTATTTCCGCTGTTAGCCATCCCTTTATAAAAGTCGCTCCTAAAGCAATGGCACCTTCATAAAGAAGTACAGGTATTGCTGAAAATGCAACTCCTATACCAAGCTGTGATGCAAAAACTATTGACATAATCCCATCCAGAATGGACTTTGCAAAAAGCATTTCATGGTTGCCCTGAAGCCCGCTGTTTAAAGATCCGACAATAGCCATTGATCCGGTGCAGAACAGTATACAGGCTATTACAAACCCTTTTGCAAAATTCCCTTCACTAAATCCCAATTTTCGTTCGGCCCATCTCCCGATATTATTCATTCCCTTATCTATATTAATCCACTCACCAATAATTCCGCCCAGCACCATGCTTAATATAAGAGTCAGGATTAAGTTGCTTTCCATTGCCCCTGCAATCCCAATGTATATCAGTGCCAGCGCAATTCCCTGTTTAATGATTGTTTCAAATCTTTCCGGGAAATTTTTAATAAGAACTTTGCCTAAAACCGCACACACTATTATCGTAATTGCATTTACTATTGGTCCTAACATAATTCCTGCCCTTCTCTTATATAATAAAACAAATATTGCTGCGCTATGCCCCCATACTCTCCGAAATTCTTTTCTGAATACGCAAGCATCGCATTCGTGTCTTCTTCGTCAATACCGTATAACCGGCTCATTACACGTTTTACCCAGACATCTATTGGAAAGCAGTCTGCTTTTTCCATGGAAAAAAGTAATACACAGTTTGCGACCTTAGGTCCAACGCCGCACAAAGTGTTCAGGTACTCAAAGGTTTCTTCAATACCTTCCCTTTCAATCTGTTTAGCAGACTCTATAATATATTTTGCCCTGTACCCAAGTCTGCATTCTGCCAGATCATCTGCACTCAAACGGCTTAATGTTTGTGGTTTTGGCAAGTCGTAATATTTTTTCCCCCTGTATTCTCCAATGTAATCACCAAATTTTTCGCAGAGGGCTTCTATGCATTTTTTTATTCGCGGTATATTATTATTCTGAGATATTAAGAAAGAAACAATGGTCTCCCACTTGTCCTGATTTAATATTCTTATCCCATAACCATATTCTACTGCTTTTGCCATCACAGAATCAGATTTACACAGCTGTTTTTTTATTACTCCGTAATCCCTTTCAAGATCAAGGTAATGTTCCCAGATTTTTTCAAAATCATCTTTATTCGCCTGATTAATTTCCAAATCTACCAAGCCGGCTGAATCCAACCTAGTTGAAGCCATCTGTCGGCTTGGCGTTGTCTTCATGTTTACAATCTTTCCAAAGGCAATACCTGTGTAACTGCCGTCTTCTTCCTTTACCCAGCGAAAGCATTGACCACAGTTAAATATATGATCCAGATTAAAATCTTTTATTTGTTCAATTCTTACCAATTTATACCCCTGGTTTTTATTTTAATCCTCTAACCTCTACATTAACTGTCTCAATATTGAAAGCTGTCATCATTTGAACCCCTGATAATATATTGCTCTGCAGATTTTTTGCCGTATCGATTATCCTGCATCCGTAATTAAGTATCACTAAAGCTGTAATTTCAACTCCTGTGTGAGTCGTGCTGGCATCTGCACGAATGATTGAACAAACCCCTTCCGTATGCAATCCTATATAATGAACAATATCATAAATTGCTTTATCAGAAATTGTATAGTCTCCTAAATAGCTGTAAGTAGGTCTTACCACTGATTTTTCAGAGAAAACTTCTTTATTGCCCCATCGGCGAAAGATTTTTAACGGATCCAGAAAATATCCGGAGAATTCTCTCTTAATCTGTAAAGTGGGAACCGGTATGACGTGTTTTCCCAGTTCATGCCTTTGCTTATGGGCAACGCTTCTTTCGCCTTCAGTTGTAATATCCTCAATATATACGGTTTTTTCAATTGCTGGCAAATCAAGCCTGTCCGCTATTCTCTCAACCATGCCATCTGAAGTCCCCAAAATCAGTATAGTCTCAATGTTCAGTTCCTTAATTTTTTCTGATACCAAAAGTCTGTGCTCATTATTTGTAAACAATGCGGTTCTGATTGCACCTATTTTCGTCGCCTGCCTTTTTGCCGAAGTCCCTGCTGCAACGGTATTCCCGTAAACAAGCAGCCCATCATCAATGATAGACTCTATGTTTAATTCTCTGCAGATATTCATCGCCTGGTAACTTTTCCCCGAACCACTTTTACCAACTAAAGCGTAAACTTTCATCTTTACTTCTCCTGGTTTGTTTGTTATAATTTATGTAGTTTTCAATCTAATTAAAAAGGAGGAATATTAAAATGGCTTACAAAATTCAAGATTCTTGTATCGCTTGTGGAGCTTGTGTTGCTGAATGTCCAACAGATGCAATTACAGAAGGCACCATTTATGTTATCGATGCTGACAAATGTATTGATTGTGGAGCTTGCGCAAATGCATGCCCAGTGGATGCTCCCGTAGAAGGATAAACATATTAACACTTTTTATAATTAATAACCGTTTCAAAAGAAACGGTTATTTTTTTTATTTTTATTCCTGCTTTTGATTCTTATTGATATGGTAGGCTAAAGAATGAAGACTATCGCTTAAGTGAACATTTTCCAGTGCCACTCTTTCCGGGACTTCAATATCAATCGGTGCGAAGTTCCAAATCCCTTTTACCCCTGCAAAAGAAAGTTTGTCTGCCACAGCTTGTGCACTGTCCTTATATGTACAAATAATCCCCATGTCGATATGATTCTCTTCTACATAACTGACTAATTTTTCATAGTCCATTACTTCGATGTCATTAATCTTCAAACCAATTAATCTTGGGTTTACTTCGAATATTCCGCATACGACAAACCCAGCCTTAAAGTAAGAGGTGTAATTTGCAATAGCTTGTCCCAGATTTCCAGCACCTACTATTACCAGTTTATACGCCTTATCAAGCCCAAGAATTGCGCTGATTTCATTATAAAGGCTGTTCACATTATACCCGTAGCCCTGTTGTCCAAACCCGCCAAAATTGTTTAAGTCCTGTCTTATTTGGGATGCAGTATAGCCTATCAATACACTAAGTTCACCTGATGAAATTTTCTCCACACCTTTTCTCTGAAGTTCTTTTAAATATCTTCGATATCTTGGCAGCCTTTTTATTACTGCGTTTGATATTTTTGTGCCCTTATTCATCTTTACACCTGCCTTAAGTCATTTTTGAAAAAAACCCGCGTATGCGGGCTTTAGCTGATTTTTTCTTCGACATACTTTACAATGTCGCCAACGCTTTGAAATTTTTCAGCCGCTTCGTCCGGAACTTCTAAATCAAATTCATCTTCGATTGCCATAATAATTTCTACAGCATCCAGTGAATCTGCTTCGAGATCTTTCATCAGATGTGTATCTAATGCCACCTGTGATTCTTCAACTCCTAATTGTTCAACTATAATGCTCCTTATTTTATCAAATACCATTTTATCTCCTCCATTTTTTGTCTTTACTTTTTTAATTTATTAACTGATGTAACAAAAATAATTATAATTTACTGTTTTAATATATGCAACAAAAATATTAAATATTTTTATTATTATTTTGATTATCAAACTAGTTTTGTAATTTCAGCCATTCTTCATAAACCTTTTCCAGCTTTTTCTTTGAAATTTCAACCTTTTCATTATATTCACCGGCTAGAACATGATTCGTAAAAACACTCTCTTTGCACATTTCTGCCTCATAAATACCAATTTCTCCTTCGACTTTTGAAATTTCTTCTTCATATTTTTTAATATCTCTTTCTTTTTTCCTGTCTTTTGCCTCATTTTCTTTGTTTATTTTCCTTTGAAGGCCAGGATCAAAAACCTTTTCACTCTGTTCGCCTTCTTTTTCTGAACTACTTTGGGTTTTGCTCAATTCTTCCAGATATTTTTTCCCTGAGTCAATAGATTGTTTTTTTTCTACGTAATAATCATAGCTTCCCAGGTAAGAATCAATGCCGTTTTGAGTAAGCTCAAAAATTCTTGTCGGCACTTTATTCAGAAAATATCTGTCATGAGAAACAACGATTACTGTCCCGGGGAAATCAAGCAATGCGTCCTCAACAATTTCTTTGGAATTGATATCCAAATGATTTGTAGGTTCATCAAGTATAATTACATTTGCCCCCGAAAGCATAAGTTTTAAAAGGGTAAGTCTCGCTTTTTCACCTCCGCTCAGACTTGCGACATTTAAAAACGCCGCTTCGTTTCTGAACAAAAATCTGCCTAATATACTTCTCATTTCTGTATCGGAATAGAGCCTGTAAGAATCTTTCATCTCTTCAAATACAGTATTGTTCAAATTCAGAAGTTTTTGCCCCTGATCATAATATCCAAAAGCAACATTGTGACCTATTTTAAGATGCCCGCCATCTGGCTCAAGTGTCTGCATCATTATTTTCAGTAATGTAGTCTTTCCCACTCCATTCGGGCCAACAATACAAATTCGTTCGCCCCTTTTAATATCAAATTCCACATTATTGAATAACTGTTTCCTATTTTGTCCATGTCCAAAACTCATTGAAAGTTCTTGTGCCTTTAAAACGTCATTGCCGCTTTTAAAGTTTTGCTTAAAATGAATCTTTATTTTACCCGTTGGAGCCGTTGGTTTCCCAATCACGTCTATTTTAGCCAATTGTTTTTCTCTGGATTGTGCCCTTTTGGCGAGTTTCTCAGTTCCATGCTGCTTAAACCGTCTGATTATTTCTTCCTGCCTGTCAATTTCCTTTTGCTGCTGATCATATTTGCGCATTTCATCATCCAGCCTCTGTCTCTTTTTTTCAGCAAAGGTTGAATAATTTCCTTCATATATGTACATTTTATGATTTTCCAATTCGAAAATCTTGTTCACAGTCTGGTCCAGAAAATATCTGTCATGGGAAATTAATACGATTGTCCCTTTATACCCCTTCAAATACTGTTCTAACCATTTTATTGTTCCTATGTCTAAATGGTTGGTTGGCTCATCCAAAAACAGCAGGTCCGGCTTCTTAAGCAGTAAACAGGCCAGTGACAATCTGGTTCTTTCTCCACCGCTAAGGGTTGAGATTTTTTTTTCAAAAAAATCCTCGGTAAAAGCCATGCTGTTTAATATCCCATTGATCTCACTTTTATACGTATACCCATTTTTCCTTTCATATTCCTCCTGCATCAGATGTAATTGCTGTATTTTCTTTTCTACATCTTCTCCATTTTGTGATTTTTCACCTATTTCAACTGAAAGTTCTCCCATTTCTTTTTCAAGCACTTCCATATGGGCGAAAATTGAGGATACCTCTTCATAAAGGGTTTTATCAGAACTAAACTCATCACTTTGTTTAAGATAACCAATTGTTGTGTCCGAAGAAATAAAGACATCTCCTTCATCTCTTGGCATGTCACCTGACAGGATGTTTAAAAGAGTTGTTTTCCCAGCCCCGTTTGCGCCGATTACTCCTACCCTGTCTCCCTGATTAATATGAAAGGATATACCGCTTAAAATCACATCTACCCCATATGCTTTTGTAATGTTGTTTGCTGATAATATTATCATTGTTTTCCTTTTTTATTCTAATGGTAAATTAGGGAACGCATCCAGGCTCATGTCATCCAGATACCCTTCTTTAAATTTGTAATACGCTGCGCAACCTATCATCGCTGCATTATCTGTGCAAAGTATGATTGAAGGGCAGAAAAGTTTTATTCCCTTTTGATTGCATGCATTTTCAAGCATCCTTCGAAGGCTGCTGTTTGCGGCGACGCCACCGGCAAGAACAATCTTGTTCTTACCCAGTTTTTCGGCGGCATCAATAGCCTTGTCAACAATTACTTCCATGACTGCCTGCTGGAAGCTGGCCGCAACATCCGGAACGTTTATCTCTCTTCCTGCCTGCTTTTCCGTATTCAAATAATTGATAACTCCCGTTTTGGTCCCGCTGAAACTAAAGTCAAAACCGTCCTTGTCCAAATAAACCCTTTTAAAATGGATGGCATCTTTATTGCCTTTTTTAGCAATTTCGTCAATAAGCGGTCCACCTGGATACCCAAGGCCAAGAACTCTTGCCACCTTGTCAAAGGCTTCCCCCGCTGCATCATCTCTTGTTCTTCCGATTACTTTGAAGTCATTATACCCAAGGACTTCAATTATACTTGTATGCCCTCCCGATACAACGAGCGCCAAAAATGGCGGCTCAAGTTCTTTATGTTCTATATAATTTGCGCTGATGTGCCCTTGAATGTGATGAATGCCAACAAGTGGCTTGTTTTTAGCAAATGCAAACGCCTTCGCTGTAGCCAGCCCAATCAACAGGGCTCCCACAAGACCAGGTCCCTGTGTTACCCCAATCAAATCAATGTCATCAAGAGTTACCCCAGCCTCTTCCAATGCTTCTTTTGCAACCCCGTTAATGTTTTTCAAATGGTGCCTTGACGCAATCTCAGGGACTACACCGCCAAAAACTTTATGTACCTCAATCTGCGACGAAATAATGTTAGAGAGTATTTCTCTTCCATTCCTTACAATCGCCACAGACGTTTCATCACAGCTTGATTCAATTGCCATAGTCAAATGATCCATTTCTTCTCCCTCAACAAGCCCATTATAAGCATCCTGGGCTTGTCCACATAATCACTGCATCCTCGTTGTTTTCCTGATAATAGCCTTTTCTTATGCCAACCTCTACAAACCCGAATTTCTTATACAGCTCAATTGCGGCTGTATTTGACTTCCTTGCCTCCAGAGTAAAAGTTTTTGTACCTGCCTGCTTCCTACTTTCTTTCATCAGAACCTCAACTATTTCCATTCCAATATGTTTTCTCCTGAATTCCGGATGAACGGCAACATTTGTGATATGTCCCTCTCCCCGAATTAACCATACCCCTGCATATCCTACAATCTGACCTGTATCTTTTACCTCTGCCAATATATAAAACGCCAAATCATTTTCCTTTAGTTCCTTGTCGAAAGCCTGTTCACTCCAAGGGACGGAAAAGCAAATTTTATCTAAATCAGCTATCAGGCTTATATCTTTTTCAGTTGCCTTTCTAATGACAATATCAGACATCCTTCTACCTCTTTTATTTAGGGCTTACTGAACAATTCAGCAGCCCCTATTTATAAGCTACCAGAGTTCCCTCATCCAATTTACGCTGTGCTTCAGCCTTGCGCATATAAACAGGCTCAACATTTTCATAACTAGTCGCCTTGTTATTTTTAAACAATTCAAGTGCCATACGTGCGGTCGAAGATGCTTTTTGATATCTGATGTTTTCAGGAGCAAAGGTTACTTTTAAACCCGAAGCGCTGACTTTTTCTACCCAGTTTAGAATCTGTTCTTCATATACTGTAATACCATCACCAAAAAACATAATCTCGGTATCCTGTCCTGCTGTGGATTTCTCTAACTCTTCAAATATTTCCAGAATTGTATATGCATTGGCCTTTATTTTTTCCGCAAAATTTATTCCCTGCTGATCCCAGACGTAAGCCCCACTATATACCTGAGTTCTTCTTGCATCAAATATCGGGCATATAATGCCTTTGAAATGATCAACATTATAAACAAAAGTCTTCAATGTAGGCACAGAAATTATCGGAATGTTCAAAGCCTGTGATAAAGCTCTTGCAGTTGAAACGCCAATTCTGATTCCTGTAAATGACCCTGGCCCTTCTGAAACGCCAATACAGGAAACATCGCCTATTGACAATTTACTGTTGTCAAGAAGCTTT
>JAENWH010000006.1 GCA_016650135.1 Peptostreptococcaceae bacterium | reverse complement strand
TCTGCTCCTTTGATGGTTTTTTTAATGATAAAGTGCAAGGAAAATTGCTTCGTTTCGAAAAAACCTATGCATTTATTATACCACGAATCACCAAAAATGTCAGCATTTTCAACGGTTTTAGAGTTAATCAGTAGACACTATATAGGTTATTATATCTATATTCGGATTATTATACCCATATATGGGTTATCATTCCAGCTCATTATTTTAAAATCATACCCTTGCTTGAGAGTAATTTTTTTTATATAATCAATACATAGAATTATATTTATATACCGTATATTGTAGGAAGGAGATGAGATAAAATGGAAAGGAAAAGAGTAATTGTAACAAAAGAAAATGAAACAGGACGCAATACCCAATTTGTTGACACCCTAACAAATGCAACAATGTCTCGAGCAAATTTCGTCAAACAAATTAAAAGTGGTAATTATAATGAATATTATGTTCGTGAGATTAATGGGGTTCCTACGCCTGTTTCAAAACCAGATGGCGATAAAAATAACAACTTAGATTAAATCGCCAAAATGATACTAGAAATGCTTCACTTACTAGTATCATTTTTTATTATACATTAATTTATTAATTCATTTTATAAACAGCTGGTTGAAATTCGTTATAATTTTATCAGCAATAATAGCAATAAATTCACTGTTAGTTGGCTTCCCTATGTCATTATTTCCATTACCGAATATACTTTTAACTGTATCGCTTTTCCCTCTGTTCCATGCAACCTCAATGGCATGGCGTTCTGAAAATTTGCTTTTAAACTACTTTGTAAATCCCTACTTTTGCTCTTATTTATTGGTTTTTTTTTGAAATATTTATACTCTTATTATTATATATGGTTAAACACTAAATACAAGTACTAATTAACTACCATTCAAAAATGGCATTTTTAAATACATCAATTAATTAATACATTACTTATTCTTCATCTCTTTTTTAACATCTTTGTCATTTGTAATCATTTGAACAAATTGTTTGAAATACTCAGTTATCCAAAAATATTCTGTATCCATCTCTGTCCCATTTATTATAAATTCTTCTTCATATTCATTTACTACTTTATTTTGCTGTACAGTTCCATTATAAATTTTAAAAAATTCTTGCACAAACCCTGTATAGGTTAGTCTTTTATATACATCTAAATATTCAAATTCACTTACTGAAAAAGTTTCTGAAAACTTCTTTCTAAAATTTTTGTTGAAATCATTTATTTTATTATTTTCATTTTGGTACTCATATAAAAACACCAAATAATTTATCTCTCGATAAGATAACTCACTTAAAATTCGTAACCATTCCTCATATTCATTATTTTCTGTTTTCTCATTTGTAAAATATGAATTTTTTAGCAGGTTAGCAAAATATTGTACTTTATCATTAGTTGATAGTCTATTAACTGCTTCAAGGGTTTTTGCAAAATTCATTATAAATTCAATATCATTTACCATATCAGCTGTAATTGATGTGGTTTCTGACAATATAATATCTATTAGTTCTTTTCTTTTTTGCTCTTGGAATTTTGTCAAAGTTATATCTATCGTACCATCAAGTAATTCGCCCAATATAGGAACGGCTTTTAGTAAAGATACGATTGTAGCCTTAACTACAGGATTATTTTTGACATCTTCTGCGTACTCTGCATTATATAATGATAGCTTTGCTTTTTCCAAGTCTTCTCTAAAATTCATATCTAGTTGCTCCCAATTTTTCTGTTTTACCATGATTCTCTACAATTCAAACAATGCTCCTGCCGCGAATACTGCCATTTTAATACCTTCGTATTTCTATCAACTTCATATTTCAACCTGGGCGTGCGACTCCATTCTGTTACTGATTTTCTCCAATACGTCGTATGGAATACGTGCCCAGTCTGATGTCATCCCGTCAACCGATGTTACAGCCCTTATACCCACCGTATGGTCATAGGTTCTGAAGTCCCCCATGACCCCTACACTGCGAATATTTGGAAGTACGGTGGAATACTGCCATATATCTCTTTCAATCGTCTTTTGTTTCATTTTTTATACAACCTCCGTGTATGTTATTCAATTGTTACCGCCTTAGATTTTTTCTAACAACCGTGTATGAGGTTGTTTGTATTTTACAGGAGTATATCATACACGCCGCTTAACTGGCAATAGTGATTTTGGAACGGGTTCTACTAAGGGATAGCCATATCCTATTCTTTAAAAAGCAAATCAGTAAAAACCTAAAATGGGGGGGGCATTGTATATCCCAAACTTCTCAGAAATCATTTAATCAAAATGATATTGATAATTAAACGAAACAATCCTTAAATAGTTTTTATTCTCGCTTGTAGTAAGATTCCCCTTCTCGGCACAAAAACACACACCTTAAATGAAAAATGTGCTATAACATGTGGGAAACAATGCATATATACTTATCTCCCATTTGAATCATTAAGAATCAAATCATCATTTATTTTTAGAATTATTATTATTATTAATTTTAGAATTGAATAATAATCAGCTTCATATTGCTTCTCATCATTTACATTTGTCCCATGCAAATATCTATTCCGTATATCATAACCATTCGTAAATTTTGACTTGTTCAAGTAGAAATCAAGGTAATCTTGTTCATTTCTTGTAAGTAATGAACTTTCAAAGGTCACAATTTCATTTTCCTCAAATGAATCTATTACCTCTCTTAATTTCGATTCATAATGGAAATAGTTTAATACATCCTCATAGTACAGCTCTTTTAAAATAAAAGTAGTCTTAATGTCAACTACCTTTATAAAACCATCTTCATTTTCAAAAATTACACCATTGTCGAATAACCAATTCATACTTCGAATTTGATATTCTTGAAAATCATTTTTCCTCACATTATCACACGTAATTAAGTCTAGAAAGTTCTTATGCTTTTTATCCTTTTTAGGTATGTAGAATATATTGCTTTGGTCAGAAAACAGAAGAAAAGTAACCGTTTGATACCATTCGCCAACAGGATATGCATATTTGTGTGAGATGAAAGAATTCACCTCTTTAACTTTTACACTTGAAGATGATATTTGAATTAGTTCTTGGTCTATTTCATCATCCTCAATCAATGCATTATACTGCTTAAATATCCTATCTATTTCAGGTAGAATTGTTCTACATTTTTCGAAATATGAAGATGCAGCAGATGGCATTTTTACAATGAAATCAGCTATTGAGAATTCACCTAATAAATAGTCGTTAAAGAACCATTCAATCATATCCTCTATTCTTATGTCCAAAACATTCAGTACTTGTACATAACTATATATTTGTGCATTTGCAACCATCTCTCTAAATCCGAAATCAAAAGAAGTCCTATACAGATGGCTACCACATGGACTTAATGCTGCTACAAGTGCACTCATATCATTGGATTTTGAAGCAATTGTCAATCTTGCTTTATTATCAACAACACCAAATAAATGAATGAAATTATTCCAAAGTGTTGGGAAATCATTATTCTCTTCAATCCAATCACGATTTATTACAATCGACACTTTACTAACATTAGCATCTAATTTTATTTCTTCATCTAAACCTTTTTCATATCTTATTGAGACACTAGATTCTATACCAGTGCCTTGACTAAATATTTTTTCTGACTCTTCTTTTTCTTTACGATTGGCATGAAGTTTTATCTTGTCAGTAATATTCAATCCTATTCCCGCTGGAAAATGTATAATTTTTCTGAGAATATTTATATTTACCCTCTCTGCATCAATATTAATATAGTCGTCTATTAGCTTCAAAATATCCGCATCCGTTAATGAAGGAGGCAAGTGTAACTCTCTTTCATCTAAATACTTTGAAAGTATTGTTTCAGCATTATACGAATCGCTCATTATTTTTTCCTTAACAATATCATCAAAATAATCGACTGTTTTTTTATGCTTTAAGACCATATAAAGTGGGACATTAGCCTTATCTAAGAGCACCTTAAAATCAGAACTCGAAACTTCTTTGTAGACTTCGTACTTATCGATTATTTCAAGAAAATCTTCAGTTCCAATAAAATTAATTTCATCATATTTATGAATGGTAACTGATTTATTAATGCCTAAATACTTTCCAATTTTAGCATTGATTTTCTTAATATAATCTACGCAAATTAAGTTTGTTTTTTCTTGAAGATATTCAGCAAACCCTTCCATTTGCATATACTTCAAAATATTATGGAATTCAACTACATCGTCTAATTCCCATTCCTTATCAATAGAGTGGTCGTTAATTCTTTCAATTACTTTATCTATTTCCCTGTCAAATGCTATATCATGTTCTGAATAAAATTTTACTCTTTCCATTTCCACCTCACAAAAAACTACTTGAAAACGTATTATACTAAATATATTCTTTTAACCGTATCAATTCAAAATACACGCCTTTGTATATGTTAAAAGCCTTAAAATAAGACTTTTGAAATTGGAGACATAGCTGCTATGATACAGTTCTGCGTGTCGCACTAGAGTTAGTGTCAAAAACAACGATAGTTCAATTATAACACTTACCTCTTCCTTTCTAATAAATATAAAATCATTTGATGAATATCCTAAAATCAATTGAAACGCATAATGGAGTTCCATACTAGGAGCCCCAACGGCTCTTGAATTGAATAATACGATTAAACTAATAACAATTAATACGCTAATAAACACATTTATAAGAATAGATATTTACATAATTTTTTTAATAGTCATATTTTAAACATGATTTGACCTTATACAACCATCACAAAATTATATTTTAATTAACTCAAGATTTGGCAGACAAGTTAAACAGCTTCTTCTTTTATCAATTCCCCTTTTCTGCTCAACATTAGCAAAAGCATAAACATCTTTCTTTGCCCTTGTAATGGCAACATACATTAAACTTAATTCTTCAAGAAATGGTTCTTTTAGATTATTGGGATAGGTAAAAACACAATAATTTTTATTTTTAATTCCAGCTCTCTTGGATGCGCACCCGTTGCATAAACCTCTTGATGTAGGAAACTGATAATCCATTATTTCTGGAATATAGACATAATCCCACTCTAAACCTTTTGACCCGTGTATTGTTGTTAAGAATACTTTGTCATCTATTTCATTCATAAGTCTTTTCAATGAATAACTTGATAAGTTGAAATGTATATAAAGATACTTATCTTGTCGTGATAGCGGTCTTTTAGTAACAGAATCAAATAGTGCTTTAAGTAACCTTAGAAGAGATTTGAAGATTATATCATCATCTGTTATTTTCTTTTGATTCTTTACAAGATTAGCAATAATGTTATCAAATACTCTTTTTGCCAATGATTTCGAAGTTCCACTTTCTTTAATAAAGTATTTCAGTGCTAATTCGTGGAACCTCTTATAAACTGGGTCCGTATCTGCAAAGAGTCCATAGAAATATCCGATTCCTCTATTACTAAGTTCATTTCCAACGCCATCCGCTAACCATCCTGCTCTAACCAATACAGCTGAGGTGTTATCGTTTTCTAAGTTCGCTTCTATCATATTAACTATTTTAGTCACTTCACCAATGGCTTTTTCATAAAATCCAAAATTTAATTTTGCATGCTCACTATAACCATTTGATAAGTCTTCATAATTCCTAAAAATTCCTCGAAGATATTTATCCAATTCCTTCATCGAGTCGTTATCTTTAAATCTGTAATTAGTAATAAACTCTAACTTAGTCATGTTATATTCTTTATTAATCTTGTCGAAGGCATCAGGCATTGCTCCAATAAAACTATAGATTTTCTGAATATCATCACCCATTAAAATAACTTTACTTGAATCACCAAATAGACTTACAATCAGTTTGTAAGAGAGATAATTGGTATCTTGAAATTCATCTACTATTATCATCTGATAGTACTTTGAGTAAAATGATTTAATTGTATCAATTTCTAAGAGTTTTATTGCAATAACAAGCATTGCATCATAGGTAATAACTTTCTTAGAGACCAGTTTTTCCATTGTCAGTTCAAAGTATCTGCCAATCCCTTTATCTACTTCGGCGTAGTTTGCTTGTATTAGGTTTGATTTAAGTAATTGTATTTCTCTAATCTCACTGTCAATCATAAATGAACTTAGTCCAGAAAATGTGTCATCAACAATTTCAAATTCATCCACTGTTTTTAGATACTCACTTAAAACATAACCATGTTGATTTATCAATTTTTTAGCGAATCCATGATAATTAGAAATATCCAGTTTTCTATTCAGATTAAAATCATTATTACCAAGTAAATCTGGGAGTATTTCAGATGTATCATCTTTTATCTTAATTGCTGCATTTACACTGAATGTTAATGCCAATATACGTTTAAAATTCTTACCTTTTGAGTTCACTATTTCATACGCAATTTTTGAAACCATTGATTTTGTTTTACCACAACCAGCAGGTGCAGTTACTATTATTTTACTTTCTTCTGAAAAAATGAAATCAAGTTGGTCTTTGTCTTCTCCATGAATACTTACAATTTTATCTGATAAACTCGGGCTACTCATCTTCTTTGCCCTCCACTGCCAATCTAATAATATCTTCAAAGGCTTCTGGAATTGTATCTACATATTTAGCGACCAAAGCACCATTAATTACATTTTTATTTGAGTATAAATCTTTAATTTGTGCTTCTTTAATCTCATTCATAATAGTTTCACCAGTAGCACCATCAACTTCGTAAATTCGTGGTTTTAATAAGTACTTTTTAGCATCAAAATCAGGTTCATACTTTTTCAAAGTTTTAATTAAACCTTTATGAACATCTCTCACAATTAAGTATTTCTGAAATTGCTTAAAAGTAAACAGATTATAGGTTTCAACCTCAAAATCAGTCTCACTAGTAAAATAAATATCATCAATACCATCAAACAATGCTTTCATATCTTTATCTAGTAATGCAATAGCCTTTATTCCAAACGCTCTAAATAGCTCCAAGTATTTTTCAACAGCTGTAGCACCATCTAGCTTTATTAGACCAATACCATTCTCATCTAATCCAAGTTCCAGTCTTCTTGCAAATTCAGGTATTGCACCAAACTCAGTTACACCTTCTACTAAGATTACACGCTTGCTAAACATAGCTTCCTTAAAATATATAAAGCTCGCTCTTAGATGTTTAGCTACATCTGTCTTGAATTTCAAATTAGAACCACATACAACATCTAGTTCTTCGTCCTCATTGGCAAATAATCTTGTTATATGATGATAGTCATATAAAAGTATGTTTGGTGAATGTGTTACTGTGATAATTTGTCCCCGTAGACCATCAACACCAAATAACTCTTTGAGAATTTCAACAAAACCATCATTTTCATTACTCATTATTCGCTTAATTTCTCTAATTATTGTTCTTTGTCTATACGGATGCTGATGAATTTCTATTTCATCAAGTGCTAGAATTATTGGAAGATATTTATCTCCCCACTCATCTTCGATTAACAAGTTGTCAAATTCTTCGTCTTTCTTAGATGTCTTCAAATGAACCAACAACTCTAATATGTTTAAAAAAACATTAAATGAATATTGAACTCCATCACCAAGTTTGCTTAGTGGTCTACCAAATCCATCACCAATATCAAGAAGTTTGTTGATAATTTTTTCTTTATCATCACTTAAGTATGCTTCAATACTCTCTCCTGACATTCCGTATATTTTAGATAAAGTGCCATTTACATTTTCAAGTATAACATCAATATCTTCAGTTTTTACTAAGTCCATTTCATCAACATTAAATGATTCTAAACTCTTTTTCATAATGTAATTTAGAACTCTTCCAGTTCCTTGATTTCTTGTAAAATTAATCTCCTTTGATGGGTTTCGAAGTGAAGAGTAATATATAAAATTCAATGCTTTAATTCTTCTACTATTTATTACTAAACCAGATTCATTGTGAAAATAATCTATTCGAGAATCTACATCCTCTTGAATAGCATAAATTGTAATTTCATTTTTATCATCTATATCAAAATTATTTTCAAAAAATCCCAACTCATCGTCATCATAGGAAATTTTAAATATTATCTCGATTGGTTCCTTTAGGTCATAAAAATCGTTATCATTAAATTTTCCGACTCCAACTAATGAGTAGAGCATTTCAATGATGTTGGTTTTTCCTAAATTATTTTCACCAACAATAAAGTTAATTTCATTGTGTAGTGACAATTCTAATCCGCTCAAATTTCTATAATTTTTAATTCTTGTGATTTCACTTATAAACATCTCAACACCAACTTTCCATCTCATAAATTCATCTGCATTGCACATGTAAATCAATTTTCAAATCAATAATTCTAACTCCCATTCATTTATGGAACTTTCATCCTCCTAAAATTCATTTTGTGTTTTTATGTAAAATTTTATAATAAAAAACAGCATACAAAGTAACGATTAACCTTGCTGCTGTTATAAAAATCACTTGGGAACTATTGTCCCGCATAATATTTATTAGTTGCAAATTTCAGCATACGATTTTATATTCGTTTACCTTTTTCTGTATTTATTTCTAATTCATATTCTAGCATTATAACCAATATAATACAATCGCTTTAATAGTATATTTTTTGTTAAATCGTTGAACTGACATACTGTTGGAGTATCTACTATACAGTTTTATTTTTCTCTCAATCACAATTAAACCTCACCACAAAAAAAGGGGCTTATCAACACCCTCTTCAAATCGAAGCAATCTTTTTCTTATATTTGCTAACAAGTCTATAAAAGGTACTTCTTTTCATCTGTAATCGCTCTATGGCTGCCTTTGCAGTAATACTATCATTTATTTGGCTTATTAAAATATATATTTACTCATATTTCATGCATTTGCTAGAAGCAGAATAGTTCGCAGCATATATCAACATCTAAAGTGCACATTTGATGTAAACTATCCCCCTACCAAGCCTTAATAGGTCTATACTGCCTGTCTTTCTTAATATTCTGTAACTCTTCTATAAAAAATGTTCCTCTTCATATTTAATATTTCCATCTCCTTACAGTGGTATCTCTTCAAATTTATTAATTCTAACTCATACTATTATGTACTTTCTGTACATCCGTTCATAATGTTAAAATTGTTGTTAAACATGAATTCCTTGACCCTGGAAATTTAAAAGAATGTAATATATATCGAAATAAAAATTTTAAATTTACCATTTTTGAGTTTACGTCTAGCATAATAAGCCTATAAAATCAAGGCTATCAATTTGCTTGTGATGTTATATATCGCTTTTTCGGCGATTACATTCTAAGCAGAGCATGTAACAGTTTTCAGAGCTTGTTTTACCACCCTTGCTCCACGGCGTGATATGGTCAGCTTCCATTTCCTTTAATTCAAAATGTTTGCCGCATTTCTTACAAATACCTTTCTGTTTTTCGTATGCCGCCCTTTTCTGACTTTCGGTAAAGGCACGGATACTCAAATATTTTTCATTGTGGGTTAGCACATAAGGATAAACACCCTTTTTGCTTGTAACATCATCATCTACCATAAGGGCTTGAATTTCCTTCTCTAGTTTTGTGGTGTCAAACATTTTACCCTTGAATTTATCGTATAAACTGCCCCATTCAATGCCTTTCATTTCCCTGCGGTAAGTAATGAACGTAAGTTGAACCCATTCTATTACATTCCTAAAATACGTCCACAATTCATTAGCGTTCGGGGAATGCTGATGAAGGGACATATATTTTTCAATTTCGCCACCGCTTATCCACTTAATAGCCGTTTCTAAAATCTCCTGACGGATAGGCGAGCCGTTCACATAGTCTTTTGATAACAGATACGCCGCGCAGTTGCTTTTGCTGAATTTTAATTTTGCGTCTGACAGCCAAGTCCCAGTATATACGGCGTTCCGTAATTCTTGTACGGTAAGCTTTTCTCCTGCAATATTAATTATTTTGAACCAGTCTAGTTTTTCCTTTTCGTTACCCTCACAGAAATAAACCATAAGTTTATAGTCTAGTATTTGTTCTTTTTCAACAACGGTTAAATTGTGAAAAGCACGGTTTTCCAACGAGAAATCGCCTTTAACATACTGACAAAAACTGATAGTCCTTTGCTGACCGTCCAAAACTTCAAATGTCTCGTCTTCGTTTTTAACCCAATACATTACGTTCAAAGGGAAGTCTTTGCGTATAGTATCAATGACAGCGTTGCGTTTTTTTTCATCATAGACAAATTCACGTTGATACTTCGGGCGTATATTCAACTTGCCATCATATCCGACAACACCCTCTTCAGCATTATCGATATATTTTTCCACGACTTCCCGTACAGTTATTTCATTTAACTCAATTCTCATTGCACTCCTCCTATCCTTTTAATTAAAACCCTTGCATATGGGACAACGACTTTTCCGTCTTCCATCATATACAAGTCCCCATCAACCGCGCCTCTTTTTTGAACCTCTTTACGATATTTTTTATGTTCTGCTTTATATGGTCTTACTCCGGCTTCAATTCCAGAATTAGATATGCCCAAACCAATAATTTCAAACTGTTTAGGATTATATTTATCGAGAAATGTAATAGGAACACCTATTACACCATCCCAGTCAAGAGGAATATCTGCAACCTTATTAACATTTATCGCATTGCGGTTAGCATAAAAATTATATTCGACAGGTGTATAATGTTTATATAACGTCATAAACTCTTTGTGCTTTTGTACATCTAAGTTTGTGAACCAACAAGAAGTAGATACCCGCACAAGTTTACGACCGTTTTCAATCTTGTGATATTTTTCCCAGTCATCTGGAACGAAAAAATACATACCTACATTAAAATTGGTATAACCTGTCCACAATTTATTTTCTTTTATCATCTTAAATATTTCCCTGTAGGTTAAAGCATTTGTGTTACCAATCAAAATAAAATGCTTCTCATAATTTTCTAACAGTGCTATATACTCACGAAGCAGCGAAAATGGTGGGTTAGTTACCACAATGTCTGCTTGTTTTAATAGCTCAATGCATTCTGGCGAACGGAAATCCCCATCACCTTTCAACAGACTTAGAGCATTTTTCTTGTTTTTGAGTAAATACTCCACATCTGATAAGTCAATCGCTCCGTCTGCGTTTTCGTCCTTAACTTCGGTTATTTCAATTTTATAAGAGTGTTTGGTGTCTTTACTTTTTTCTTCTAAACTTGCTACATCAAACAACGATAATTGTTCTCCTGCGACTGGGGAACCGGAATAGCAGGTTGCAATTAACTTTTTAAGACCTAAAAAATCGAAATTTATAGCAAAATACTTAAAGAAATTGCTCTCGTACGGGTCGTCGCAATTGCAAAAAATAACCTTACCCCGGAACTGTTCTTTGTAATGGCGCATTTCAGCTTCAATATCCGGCAGTTGAGTATAAAATTCATCAGCTTTGTTTTTTTTTGCGGTATGCAGTATTCTTTCTACCATTGATAGCCCTCGTTTCATTTAGCGTAGTATAATGCTTAATATTATAAAGTAAAATCGTTCGAATTAATTGTTTTAGTGCTTGAATAAATTAAGTTATTATAATATTACACCATCCCCCAATTATTTACAAATAATAAAACAGCATTCGTATTTATTGGTATGGGTAGGTGCAGAAGAGTTAGCAGCATTTTGATATATCAATAATGCCTATTTTATGTAAATTCTCCCCCTGAACTTGAACATTCTATTCTAACTACCCAACTGACTTTCTTCATCCATAACTCTGACAAAAGTGTCTTAATCAAAGCAATAAACTTATGAATAATGTAATTCACCCCAAATTTCTTAATAGTTATCCTTTAAATATAAATAATACCGCTATAAATCTTCAAGTTTAATATTCTATTATCATCTAACAAAATAATACACCCTACTCTTAAAAGTATGTTTCATTTTAAGACTTTCATCAAGAATACCGTTCTTTCCATTTTCACCAATATATAATTCACCTTTCATATAATCACATCTCTGCAGACACAATTTATACTCAGGTATACCCTCTGGCAACACTACTCTTAACAACATGCTATAACCCGCAATCAGATTTTTATAGTTAAATATATCTTTTCCGTCCTGTAATTTGCATTTTTTTTCATTCCAATTACATTTAACTATTTTTATATAGTTCAAATCTTTAATTGGTGTAATTATTAATCCTTCATACCCACATCCATCAATTGTTCTTTCTTCGACTATCTTATAATTATCTAAAGGCATATCTAAATTATACCTTTCTATTTCAAAGTTTCTTAAATTTCTCTCCACATGCATTGTCATTGCTCTTCCAATCATATATATGAAAAATAGAATTAAAGTAGCAATTGATGAAATTTCAGATATCTCCATTTTAGACACTCCTTTTATCTTAAAGTCTTATTAATATTAATTACTAAAATCATACTATTTTTATTCAATGCATTATATTGAGTCTCATTTTAAAAGCATATAAGCATTAAAAACTTGCCCAGAATCTTTATCTTCCATATTTTTCAATCTGCTTTACAAATTCATAAAATGTCGTTCTTTTTAAATTCAATTCTTCCATAGCTTTCTTTGCGGTAATCTGTTCCTCTTTCCATTTTTTATATACTTCTTCAAACCGTTCGGGCATGATTGCTTTTGGTCGTCCTAAATGCTTCCCTTGTGCCTTTGCTATTAATATACCTTCAGCTTGCCTTATTTTAATGTTATCTCTTTCTTGTTGTGCAACATAGGCTAGCACTTGAAGTATCAAATCAGAAATAAACGTTCCAAGTAAATCTTTATGTAAAGTTGTGTCCAATAATTCCATATCTAATACTTTTATATCGGCTTTTATTTCTTGGGTTATAGATTGCCATTCTTTAATTATTTCTTTATAATTTCTACCTAATCTATCAATGGATTTTACTATTAATAAATCACCTTCACGCAAAGCATTTTTCAACATTTGATACTGTGGTCTATTAAAGTCCTTACCACTTTGCTTATCAATGATTATGTACCTTGTATCAATACCTGCATCTGCCATTGCTTTAACTTGCCTTGCTTCATTCTGGTCTTTGTCACTAATCCTGCAATACCCATAAATTCTATTGCTGCTTGTCAAATCACTCACCTCCGTAAATTTAATATCTATAAATACATTATATCATTTGTGTCCGTAATTGTACATATTATTTATGAACATATCCGTATTTATTTTTTAAACTTTACGGTTATAATTATAAACATTATTTCTTTCTATTTCTATGACCGCAATGGTACACCTTTACGGTGTATTTAAAACCCCCTGCTCACTTTAAGAAGGGGATTACTTTTGATGATAAGTATTTGTCCGCCTAGTTATAAATTTCTTGTAGGCTCTCAAAGCAAATTGTTAACTACTGCTTTCACTTTCTATGGACCTGCTCAGATGTAGTGTTAGACGTTGTGATATTTTCTAGGCTTGTTAATTTATTAAAGCAATATTGCAAAGTATTGTAATAATAGTTACCAATTCGGCCTCTATAATAGGTTCCGATTGTAATTAGCGATTCCGATTCCAGCATACCATTTGAATTTAAATACGAGAAGCAAACATCATAATTTGAAATGACATCAAATAACATAACGATTTTCGATATTGTTGGTTTATCGCCCTTAAAGAATCCAAGTGAAATCCAATGCCTTATTTGCATTTGACAAATTCCAATACTAATACTTGCAACTCTACGTGGGAAAAATAAAGTACACCAGTACCAAAATATAACTTCTCCAATCATTCTAGGTTTTTTACGAAAGAATGATTCCGTTATCATTATTGCATGTACATAGGGATTAATTCTATTTGACTTAATAAGAAATTTGATGTCATTACTCATATTAAAAAAATGTTTTTCTATCATCTAATCATTACTCCAATATTTAATTTCTTCTATTTTTTCTTGTCGAATTTTTCTATCGAATATTTTATGAGAAAATGCTCCCATTATTATAATTGGCATAATACCTTTAATACCTATTGTTCCAAAAATAAAATCTACTGAGCTATTTAATAGTCCTAACCAATCTCCTACTTTTGTGTAATTCTGAGCCCACATGTAACTAATATATATGACATAAATCACCATACCTACGTATAAAAAATATATAATCGATAAAAAAGCAGTATTCCCTTTAGACGAAATCGAATGATGCTTGAAATTCAAGATTGATTTTAAAGTCACGAAAATTAAATATATACTTAAAAATAGTAAAAATTGGAACAATGTACTATCCGATAGGAAAAATGTGCTCAAAAAACCTGTTAAAGCCGGAATCACGATAACTGAAATTGTAACAGATATAGCAGAAATAAAAATAACTTTTCTTCTATATTCCTCTGCTTGTTTATCGGTCATGTTTTCACCTAAATAGTCATCTACTAAATAAGTTGACAGACTTTTATTTATTATATTAAATGGAAATACTGAAAAATATATAGGTACATAATATTGTTTTTTTAATTTATGTATCATACTTGGTACTTGAAAAATAATAAAAGCCAATATTATTGGTGCAATCTGAATTTCGAAACTCCATATTCTTTCTAACATTATTTATCCCTCTCTTACAATTACCTCAAATACATCTCTTTATTGATTATATCTAATTAGTATCACTGCTCAATATGCCCATCTTCGACTTTAAGGATTATTTCATCTTATTGAACCTAAGTACTTTCAATATACTAAACACTTTACCACACCTATTGTTTGTGATAGCAGTGACCGTTAGCACATGTATTGTCTACTAGAACATATCTCATTAAAATTCTTTATATTATTCGACTCCTCCTCAATGCTGTTTCTCTCAAGTTACTCTCTACTTGATACGATGCAATTTTCATATTTTGTAATAAAAGACCTCTGCTTATGGTAATAAGATATGACACACCCTTATGGCTTGATTCTACCATGTAAGTATAGTGGTGCTAATACTTTAAGTTATGACACCGATTAATAATTCTTTGTCTATTTCATTATTATTATATCCTTTAATTAAAATACCCCTTGGCACCTTTTTATATTTCATGTTTTTAAATGTTTTTACAAACCAATGGTATCAAATTTCCTTATTGCCGACCTGAGTGATGTATCAAAAATATTTATATGATTTAATAAATCTGAGCCTTTGCTCCTGTCTTGTTTTTCATTAACATCGACAAAAGATTTAATAATATTTTCACCTAATTCAGTATCTTTATCGATTGCGCTTAAGAGGTATTCAAATTCCGTTATATCAATAGCAAGCACACTTCTCAATTCTTCTCTGTTCACATCCCTAAGATATATATCTTTTGTTGAATTCTTCAGAAATCCATCTTTATAATATAGTACCATCCCATAACAATTTCGGTCATTTGGTTCAAACCTCTTTATAGTATTTAAGACTTGTTCAGAACCTCTAACAAATGTTCTTTCATAGAATTTCATTACTGCTTCTCTATTGTCAATTATATCCCTACCTTTTGGCGCTAATATAGCGCTTTTAACCTCTAAAATAACGCAGTATTTTGTGGTTTCAATAATAAAGTCAGCATATATCTCATTATTGTCCGTTGAAGCCTTAAGAATTTCTTTTGAATTTTCATTTGTCAGTTGTGTATAGCAACAATTCTTTATATCTTTTAGGATTTCTTTTATATAATTCTCAAACAAAATTCCAAATGTATTAGGGAAATAGTTCGCATCTCTCTTAAGTGGATTCTTACAATAATATTCTCTTATAACCCAGTAATCACCTTCATATAATTTTTGTTCAAGCATGAACATATCAATTACAGTAGTACTAGTGCCGTCAAATATAATTGGAAATAAATACCTTGCCAAATTGGAATCGACCTCCTGAACATCCTTATATTCTCCCGTAAAGTACTTGACAAGCTTTTTATATTTTGATTCAGCATCAATAAAGTCAGCTCCATTGAAATAACCTTCTTTATAATTCAATGGATTGATATCATCCTTTGATTTTATGTAAAGCACTGCCATAAGATATTGAAATTCGTGATAATTCAACCCGAGGGTATTCATTAATGGTGTTTCAATATCCAGAATATTACCCGACAACCTATTAATTTCAACAAATATAATCCTATTCCTTGTAAAATTATCAAGGCTACGATTTACTTGGCAATAAAATTGTTGCTCTGAATAGCCGTGTAGTATATAAAATATATCGGCTTCTTTTATTTTTTTGCTATTCTCCTGTTCATATACACCGAATTGGGCTATAATTTCTTTCAGTTCCTCGTCATTTATGTTTTTCTTAATTAATGCATAATTATCATTATGTGCTCTTGAAATGATACGTATTATAATATCTCTAATAGTCCAATGCCCAACGATATTAGTAATTTTCCTAAAACCTCTTTCCATAATAATTTCAATGTAAGGCTCTTTGTTTTTTGCTTTATTATTAAAGATGTTTTGATTAATTTTAGCAAACTCTTGAATCAGAATTTTTGAATCATACTGGGAAATCAATTCATCAAACCGATGTTGTTTATATTTCATTTTTTACCCCTATATTTTATTTCTAATAACATCAAATCCGTTACTTAACAATACTACTTTTATTAAAGGAAATCAAATTTTACTGTATTTCGAATCCTTTATTCTTTATTATCGACCGAATGAAACAGTTATCACAAAATCCTTTACAATTCAACGATTAACCTGCTCATTTTTTAAGCGAAAAATATAATTAGTACTGATTTTAGTGTTCGATTCGTCCTATATTGGAGGGGGTTATGCCTATACTCTAATGCAACACAGATTGTTTATGTCATTACCTTATCGCAGTAACTTATGGTATCCAATTCAAGCTTACTTTAAATAGAAACAAAAAGGTGTCGATGTTTAAGTTATGACACCGATTCTAATTTGAGATTATTAATCTGGCAATCTTCATTCATTCTTTGGCTTCCTCTGTCTGGCTCCACTATTTACTCCTGATTATACTATAATGAATTAAAGGTCTCAAAATCTAACCATGACGACTGAGACTTCTCAAAATATTCCAAGTATACTTATTGATACTTTTTAGTTAGTTGTATTGAGCATCCTTGAAATGTATACAAATTGATACTATCATTTAACAAAGGTTAAACCAAATTGTTTGTAAAAACGTGAATTTTCCGAAATTTTTTCTTCACTTATAGGAAAAATCTCTTAAAAAAATGCCATGGTAACCCATGACATTTTATGATCTATTCTTCCGAGCAGTTATTGACTAACGCTTGCTGCTTTTTCTATATTTAAATAACCAATTATTTCTTCCATCTTATTGCAAGCTCTTTCCACATCCGCAATGTTCTTTTGATGATAATCAGACTTCGTATAAGAGTCCTCCGCTTTCTTCATTTCATCCAATATACCCTGCCCTTCATACAGAAGAATTTCCGTGGTTAAAATCCAGGTTGCATAAAATTCTACGTCAGGAACAAATAATTTTGTGAGATAAACTTGCTTTGCAATTTCGAATAAATGAGTATAGGGGTTTTGCATAACAATACTAATGAACTCCAGATCATTATCTTGACAAAAATATTTAATGCAGAACTCATCCAGCAGTTTGAAATAGTTTCTGGAGGCATCACCATTGTCGTGCATCAGATTAACAGCGTTACCACAGTATTTAAAAATCTCATAACTCGAAGTAACTGACATATAAGCCAAATACGTAAAAGCACGAATGTTTTTTAGCCCATAAAAAGTGCTCATATGCTTTTCTATGTCCGCACAATCACTGTATAACTCACTACTTTTATTTCTATAATCGCTTATTTCATGTTCCTTCAATTGAAAGGATTTATTTGCGCTTTTGTATTTCTCATACAGGTTTAAAACATCTTGCAAATAGGAGGTTTTCAGTTCGCTTCTTCTTGAGTTACTTCTTAAATTAATAGCTATTTCCTCATCTATTAATTCGATTGTTTTGTAATCTGATCTTTGTGTTGCAAACGTTCCTTCATCTAGGTTCCACTTTATATTCAAATCAGCCACATCCTTTTATTAAATGCAAACACGTGCACGAATAAGAATATTATAGCATATTTTGCGGTGGAATATAAGAAAAAGGAATAGCTTTATGGTGGTATTGTATTCAAAATTGTAGAAGTTAATGCCTAATAGGTGTAGAATAAAAATTGGAAGATGCTAGAGATAAAAAACGGAGGTACTAATGAATATAAATCCAAAAGTCTTTGTTTCGTATTCACATGATGACGAGAATCATATTGAGTGGGTAAAAAAACTATCCGCAGACATGAAGAACCATAGCATTGATGTTGTCTTAGACAAATTTGATTTAAAACTTGGGGATGATTTGAGATTTTTCATGGAAAATGCTTCAAAAGAATCCTCATTTGTGCTATGTGTCTGTTCGGAGAATTATGTAAAAAAGTCTAATGCTGGTGAGGGTGGCGCAGGATACGAGAGTACAATAATTTCATTTCCATTATTATCTAATTCGAAAATCAATTCAATTATTCCAATAATTAGGAATAATAAAAGTGAAGAAAAAACTCCAATATTTTTAAAATCTAAATTTTATATCGATTTTACAGATGACGATAAATACTATGAAAAATACAGGGAACTTATTGCACGAATACTTGGGGCTGATGAGCTTATTAAACCAAATTTAGGAACAAATCCCTTCAATACAGATCTCTCTAATAATATTAAAGTAAATACAAAAATTGATTCTATAAAATATAAGGCATATCCTTTAAACGGGACTGTAATTTTCGAAAGTTCAAATAACAACCATTTATTTACCATAGGCACTGGTGAATACGAATTTCAAACAAGTTGGAATAGTGCAAACGCTGGAGTTGTCTATGCTACGGGTAATGTTGGATTTAATAATGATTTTGGTATATTTCCTGAGTATAAGGAAATAAGTAAATTCAATTTTAGTAGTGGAACTAGAAGGGCACAAGTAAATGATATTATTATTTGGCAAAACCATGATGGAAGATTTATGGGTACAAAAATAATTGATGTTAAATCTCGATCTCACGGGGCGCATCATGATGAGGTTACTTTTGAATATAAGATTTACATCGAGGCTGATTGTTCAAAAGCGTAATTTAGGGTGGAAATGTGTATATTAAGGAGGTATTAATGGTAAATAAGGAGTCCAGATGTCCAATATGTTCAAATGGAGCATATGTTGAGAAAGCGCCGTATTGTTTTGGCAAATATATCTCATGCCCACAGTGTGGTTTTTTTGAGGTTGAAAACTCTCTATTTGATGACGATATTATTGAACCAAAAATTAAAAGCGCAATATATTACTATTTGACTCAAATAGCCCCACTTAGTAAGGGAGTAAATGAATATTGTCATGCCATAGAGCCATGTTAGTCATATTTTAGAGCCACTATGTTCATATTTTAGAGCCAACGTGTGCAAGGTGAGAGCCACTATATTTCTCGGCATAATTCCAGCCAACTAAGTAGTAAATTTATTTCGGG
>JAENWH010000413.1 GCA_016650135.1 Peptostreptococcaceae bacterium | reverse complement strand
TTCAGGAAATAAAAGCACTTGGCGTGAAGGCAGGTGTTTCTATAAACCCGGCTACATCTCTTTCCACATTGGATTATATATTGGAGGAAGTGGATCTTGTTCTGATTATGTCTGTAAATCCAGGGTTTGGGGGACAGAAATTCATCACTTCAGCATTGGAGAAGGTAGAGGCCTTAAAAGAAATAAGAGAATTTCACCATTTAAATTTCGAAATTGAAATTGATGGAGGTATTACTCTTGAAAATCTGGAAGAAGTGGTTAGTGCAGGTGTGGATATTGTAGTAGCAGGATCAGCTGTTTTCGGAGCCGAGAATGTGGAAGAAAGAACTAAAGCGTTTGTAAATCTTGCATAGTTTATTGGATGAATAATTTTAACATAGATATTATAAAGAATGCCCCTGCTGAATATTTATTCTGCAAGGGCATTTGTGCTATTACTATATAATTTTTAAAGTCCAGTCTTCCACATTCCAAACTTCTGTGACCCAGTCCTCGTAAAAAGAGGGCTCATGACATACAATAAGGATGGATCCCTTAAAAGCAATCAATGCTCTTTTTAACTCTTCTTTTGCTTCAAGGTCTAAATGGTTGGTAGGTTCATCGAGAATCAGCCAGTTAGATTCTCTTTGCATCAGCTGGCAAATGCGAACCTTGGCATTTTCTCCACCTGACAGTACTTTCATCTGACTTGTGATGTGGTCGTTTGTAAGGCCACATTTTGCGAGTGCCGTTCTTGCCTCCGCATTTGTATAGGAAGGGAATTGAGCCAGCATATATTCTAATGCCGTTTCTGAGCTATCTCTGCCTGCTTCCTGCTCAAAATATCCCGGGAAAAGGTAATCTCCCAGGACAGCCTTACCTGAGACTGGCTTTATCTTTCCCAATATTGTTTTTAATAGGGTGGTTTTTCCTAAACCATTTGTTCCTGTTATTGCGATTTTAGTTCCGCGTTCAATAAAAAATGTAACAGGCTTTGTTAAAGGCTCTTTATAGCCAATGACTAAATCTTCGCATTCTACTAAGAATTTTCCTGGAGTTCTTGCTTCTTTAAAGTTAAATTTTGGTTTGGGTTTATCTCTTGGTCTTTCTAAAACATCCATTTTTTCTAAACGTTTTTGCCTGCTGTTTGCCATACCTCTAGTTGCAACTCTAGCTTTATTTCTAGCTATAAAATCTTCCATTTTTTCAATTTCCTGTTTCTGCTTTTCATAGGCCTTGTTTTCCTGGCCTTTTTTTACCTGATACATATGCATAAAACTGTCATAGTCCCCAGTGTAACGAGATAACTCACCATCTGAAACATGGTATATTACATTGACTACTGAATTAAGGAATTCCATATCATGGGAGATAAGAATAAAGGCATTTTCAAATTTCTGCAAATATCTTTTTAACCATTCTATATGCTCAAAGTCCAGATAGTTGGTAGGTTCATCGAGTAACAGTATGGAAGGATCTTCCAGAAGCAGTTTTACAAGTAATACTTTTGTTCGCTGACCACCGCTCAGTTGAGCCACATCATTTTCAAGTCCGATGTATCCAAGGCCGAGGCCGTTTGCAACTTCATCTATTTTAGAGTCTATTGTATAAAAACTGCTATGTTCCAACATATGCTGAATTTCTCCGGCTTCTTCCATCAACGCTTCAATATCAACATCTTCCTGAGACATCTGATCATACAAAGCAAGCATTTCTTTTTCCAGGTCAAACATATGTCTGAATGCGTCCCTTAAGACATTTCGCATGGACGTACCAGGTTTCAATGTCGAATGCTGATCAAGATATCCAACGGTAACGCGCTTAGACCATTCAACTTTTCCTTCATCTGGTTGAAGGGCGCCGGTTATTATATTCAGAAAGGTTGATTTCCCTTCACCGTTGGCGCCAATTAGTCCGACATGTTCCCCTTTTAATAATCTAAAACTGGCATCTTCTAAAATCCTTCTTCCACCAAAGCCATGGGTAACGTTTTCTACAATTAATAAACTCATTTTCACACTCCATATATATTTTTTCGTACAAGATATATTTTATGGTCAAATGAAGAGAATGTCAATACCAGTGTATTTTTAAATGGAAAGGAGCTGATTGATTACAATGGGTCTTTAAGAGTTCTAATCTAAATCATTTTCTTCTTCATCCAATTTTTTGGCAATTCTCATTTGTCTTTTTTGGTTTAATGTATACATTAAGGAAAAACCAAAGAACATTAACGCAGTTGAAGTTATAAAGAATATCAGTATTGTGCCAGTAAGGGAAAATAAATTGTGTTTGTCGCCATATTTAGCATAATTTTGAATACTCATCAGAGTAGTCATGGTTATTCCTCCCACA
>JAENWH010000421.1 GCA_016650135.1 Peptostreptococcaceae bacterium | reverse complement strand
GTTTGGGCTTCTATGGGTGAAGAGGCAGAAATTCCAAATAGAGTTAAGCTCCTGACTCCTTATAAGGTAACAATGGAAATGGTCAAGGCAACTGGTAATGACGATGTTGTTTTCCTGCACTGCCTGCCTGCCTTCCATAACTTTGAGACAGTAATGGCTAAAACTCAGAAGGAAGCTGGTTACGATATACGTGAGGTTACGGATGAAGTGTTCAGGTCAAAGCACTCAAAAGTCTTTGATGAAGCTGAGAATAGATTACACTCGATAAAGGCGATTATTGTAGCAACAATTGGTTAAAAAAGGTTATCATAAATATATGGGTGGAAGGAGTCTGTTATGGTTAATGGCGTTCACAATTATTCAGAAATAGGTAAGTTGAATAAAGTGCTTCTACATAGACTTGACAAAGAAGTTGAAGGCTTGGTGCCAGATAATTTTGAGAGACTGCTATTTGATGATATACCTTATCTAAAGGTAGCGCAGGAGGAACATGATTATTTTGCTAATCTTCTAAGAAAAAATGGCGTAGAAGTTGTTTATTACGTTGATGAAACGGCAAAAGCCCTGGAAGATATTAAAATCAGGCAAGAATTTATCAGGCGGTTTATGGATGAAAGTAATATTTATTCTAATGCTGCAAAAGAGACTATATATGAGTATCTTCTAAAGATGCCGGCAAAAGACATGGTGGAAAAAGTAATTTCAGGTATTAAAAAAACGGATATAGGAAAGATTGATTCAAATTCACTTGCAGATTTTATTGCTTCAGGATATCCGTATTATACCGATCCAATGCCGAATCTTTACTTTACCCGTGACCCTGGAGCATGTGTCGGGGATGGTGTTTCAGTACATCACATGAGTACGGTTGCACGGAGAAGAGAGGCTCTATTACTTGAGTATATGTATAAACATAATAAAGATTTTGCACCAAAAGGTACGAATCTTTGGTATGAATATGATTCTGAAGCTTCAATTGAAGGTGGCGATGTACTTGTTTTATCAAAGGATATTGTTGGAATAGGCCTTTCTCAAAGGACAAATGCCACAGGCATTGAAAGATTTGCAGAGAAGGTTTTGAGAGACTCAGGATTTAATAAGATTCTTGTTTTTGATATTCCGAAATCAAGAGCTTTTATGCACCTTGATACGGTTTTTACCATGGTGGATTATGATAAATTTACAATTCATTCCGAAATAGAGGGGCCGTTGCAGATTTATGAAGTGACTCTTGGTAAGGATGGTAAGCCACATTTTGTCAGTATGCAGAATACTCTTGTTGAAATTCTTAAGAAAGAACTTTCATTGCCAGTAGTTGAACTGATCAGATGCGGCGGTGATGATAAGATGGCAGCGCAACGTGAACAATGGAATGATGGTTCGAACACGCTTGCAATTGCCCCAGGAGTTGTTGTAACTTATGAGAGAAATTACGTTACAAATGCACTACTTGATAAAAAGGGGATAACAGTTTTGACTGTACCTTCATCAGAACTTTCCAGAGGTAGAGGGGGCCCGCGTTGTATGAGTTGCCCTATCAATAGAGATGATCTATAAATATTATAATAAGGAGACTAACTATTATGAGAAAATTTACAAAAGTGGTGATAGCCTTAGGGGGAAATGCGCTTCAGTTGGGTGCAGGACCAGCTACTGCAGCTGCTCAACTTGAAGTGGTTAAGAATACATGTAAATATATTGCTGATATCAGCAATAATGGTTATGAAATGGTGATTGTTCATGGTAACGGACCTCAGGTTGGAAGAATACTTCTGGCAACAGAGGCCGCAAAAAATGTAACGCCTGTAATGCCTTTTGATGTTTGTGGAGCTATGTCACAAGGATATATCGGATATCATATTCAACAGGCTCTGGGTTTTGCATTGAAAAAAATTGACAGAGATGTACCGGTTGTTACCATTGCAACACAGGTTGTTGTTGATCATAACGACAAGGGATTTCAGAATCCAACAAAACCTATAGGACCTTTTTATTCAAAAGATGAAGCTGAAGCTATTGCTTCAGAAACGGGCTATATTATGAAGGAAGATTCAGGTCGAGGCTACAGAAGAGTGGTTGCATCTCCAATGCCAGTTGATATAATAGAAATTGATGCGGTCAAAAGACTTTGGGATACGACAATTGTTGTAACCTGTGGAGGAGGAGGAATTCCTGTAATAAGAAATTCTGACGGAAGTCTGGAAGGCGTAGCAGCTGTTATTGATAAAGACTATGCTGCTGGATTACTTGCCGAGAAAATTGATGCTGAAATACT
>JAENWH010000114.1 GCA_016650135.1 Peptostreptococcaceae bacterium | reverse complement strand
CGGAGGTGTACGCATAGTAATATGTTTAGCTGACCGATACTAATAGGTCGAACGCTTGACCAATGGTTTCAAGCATGAGCAGATGATTTAAGGTCTATGACCAAGAAAACAAGCTGTACAAGAGAAGATTTAGATATATACGCATTATTCAGTTTTGAGGGTACATACCTCAATCCGGTGACTATAGCGAAGAGGATCCACCTGTTCCCATCTCGAACACAGTAGTTAAGCTCTTTAGCGCCGATGATACTTGGCGGGCAACTGCCTGGGAAAGTAGGACGTCGCCGGTTTTAGAAAAAAGACATCCCATTAGGGATGTCTTTTTTCTATTTTAATTTACATATAAATTATATTTTAATAAACGTTGAAATATGTTATAATATTTAAGTATATAAAGGTAAAGAAGGTATAATTATGTTAATAATGAAAATTGCTTTTGTTGTTTTATTAAGTATTCCAATTGGGTATTTATCAATAGTATTACTTTCCAGGCTAATTGATTCAGCGTTGAAAAATAACAGGTAGGAGGAATTTATGAATAGAGGCTTATTTATCACATTTGAAGGCCCTGATGGTTCCGGAAAAAGCACGCAAATTAAAAAACTCAAAAAAAAACTTGAGAATAAAGGTTTGGAAACAGTTCTAACAAGAGAACCAGGAGGAACTGCCATTAGCGAAAATATCAGGAAAATAATTTTAGATGTGAAAAATTCTGAGATGGATAGTCTCACAGAGGCTCTCCTTTATGCGGCGGCAAGATCTCAGCATGTTATTCAAGTTATTCTTCCAGCACTGGAAGCAAACAAAACAGTGATTTGTGACAGATTTATGGATTCATCAATCGCCTATCAGGGTTATGGTAGAAAACTTGGAGATCAGGTTAGAATCATAAATGAATTTGCTGTCAGAGGGATAACCCCTGACATTACTTTTTTACTTTTGTTAGAACCTAGTATTGGAAAAGGCAGGATAAAGAGAGAATATGACAGACTGGAACTAGAACAAAATAAATTCCATGAAGATGTATATCAGGGATATATGGAATTGGCAAAACGCAATCCAAACAGGATAATTATAATTGATGCAACCAGGTCAATTGTGGAAATTGAAAAGGAAATTGAATTGCATCTTGAAAAGCTTTTGTTAAAAAAAGAGGGAAATTTATGACCTTTAGTAATATTATGGGAAATGATCAACTAATTAAGCGGCTTGGTGATACAATACGTGGAAAAGGCGTTACGCATGCTTATATTTTCGAAGGGGATTATTATACAGATAAACTTGCTTTTGCAAATTCATTTGCTAAAGCAATACTATGTGAGACAAATCATGGAGTAGGTTGTGAAACCTGTATGTCCTGCATTAAAATAGAACATGGCAATCATGAGGACATTTACTATGCAGAGGTTACTGATAAAGGGAATACAAAAGATGAAGCAATAAATAAACTGCAGATAAGGCTGTCAAACAAACCATATAGTGGGGAAAGAAATATTGCCATTATAAAGGATGCAGACAGTATGACATTGAAGGCACAGAACCGATTATTAAAAACGTTGGAAGAGCCTCAAGCCGGAACAGTTATTATACTGCTTTCAAATAATATTCAAAACCTGACCCAAACAATATTGTCAAGATGTGTTATTTTCAGAATTAATCCACAAAACCCCAACTATGAAAAACAAAAGTTAGAGTTCGAAGAAGAGATTGCTCAAATGTTGCTAGAAAATGAACCGTTTTATAAAATAAAATCAAGAATAAATGGGATATTAAAAGATAAAGAAGCCAGTATGAAGTTTTTGGATGGAATGGAAAGAGTTTACAGAGACTTATTGATAATAAATACAGAAAATAGCAGACTTTATAAAATAAATGATATAAATAAAATTGTTAGCCATATAGAAGAAGCGAGAAGAGATCTTCAAATCGGAGTAAATACAGCTTACTCGTTAAAAAATATGATATTAAAAATTGGAGGATAAATGATGGTAAGAGTAGCAGGCATAAGATTTAAAAAGGCCGGCAAGGTATATTACTTTGACCCTGATGAACTGGATATTAAACAAGGGACTAATGTAATTGTGGAAACAGCAAGAGGTTTAGAGTTTGGAAATGTGACAGCTGATATTAAAGAGGTTCCTGAAACACAGATTATTATGCCACTGAAAAAAGTTATCAGAATAGCTGATCAAAAGGATGAGGCGCAACATGAGGAAAATACAAATAAGAAAGCCCGAGCTATTGAGCTTTGTCTGGAAAAGGTGGCTAAACATAAACTTGAAATGAAACTTATTGATGTTGAATATACTTTTGACAATAGTAAAATAATATTTTATTTTACTTCGGATGGAAGAGTGGATTTCAGAGAACTGGTAAAAGATTTGGCTAGTGTATTTAAAATGAGAATTGAACTCAGACAAATAGGTGTTAGAGATGAATCCAAAATGATGGGTGGAATAGGAAGTTGCGGGAAGGGGCTTTGCTGCAATACATGGTTGCCTGACTTTGAGCCTGTTTCAATTAAAATGGCAAAGGCTCAAAATCTCTCTCTCAATCCAACTAAAATTTCGGGTGTCTGCGGCAGGCTAATGTGTTGTTTGAAATATGAAAATGATATTTATCTGGAACTTAAAAGAGGAATGCCTGATATTGGAGAAAAAATAAAAACTGTTAATGGCACGGCGGTAGTAATGGATGTGAAAACACTGGAAAATGTTATAAAATCAAGATTAGTGCTTGAAGAAAAAACAGATGACAAGTCAGAAAAATTAAGTACTGAATTTTATCTTTATAAAAAAGAGGATATTGAAAGACTTGGTATCAATTCTAAAAAACGAAAAAAAGAAAAGGATATTATAAAAGAAATTGTAGAGGAAGAAGGCGTTTCAATAGCCGAGGTCGAGGAACTTTTAAAGGAGTAATTTTGGAAACAGAATTAGAAGAAGGCGAAAGAATAGATCGTATTGGATTTGGAGACCTCAGGCTTATTCAAAAGCCTGAGGATTTTTGCTATGGTGTAGACGCTGTTTTATTAGCACATTTTGCATCCACAGGCGGTGAACAGGGAAACAACATAAGATTAAAAGTAAAGAGAGCAATAGACTTAGGTTCTGGTACCGGTATAGTACCTATAATTCTCAGTCATAAAACAGATATTGATAGAATTTTTGGGCTGGAAATCCAAAAGGAATCTTTTCAGCGAGCATTGAGAAATATTATGATAAATGGATTAGAAAAAAGAACTGAGATCCTGCACGGAGATGTATCCGATATTGAAAAAGTGATTAATAAAGACTTCATCGGAACTTTTGACATGGTAACAACAAACCCGCCATACATTTTGAACAATGGCGCTATAAAAAATGAAAAAATGTCGAAAATGCTGGCAAGACATGAGACCAGTGGACTTCTGGAAGATTTTATCAGATCTGCAGCCTTACTGCTTAAAACAAGGGGAGACTTTTATATGATTCACAGGCCGAGTCGGCTCATTGATATTTGCGTATCTTGCAGGGTTAATAAGCTTGAGCCAAAAGGGATTCGTTTTGTATCCCCAAGAGAAGGGAAAAAACCAAATATACTCTTGTTACATTGTGTTAAGAACGGGAATCCTGAACTGAAATTCATGAAAAATTTAAATATTTATGATGGCACGCAATATTCCAAAGAAATTAATGAAATTTACGAAAGATAATTCGTTAAAAAATACTTGTGTTTTTCCATATTATGGTAGATAATGAACATACATACATAATTTGAGTATTATTTAGATAGTGTTAACTAGTCTATGAAAATTATTTAGGAGGGAGTACATATATGGAAATCACACTATCCCTAAAAGACATAGGGCTGATTTTTATCGGAATAGGGTTAATTGTACTGCTTATATATTGCATTGTTTTAGTGAAAAATTTGATTTATTCAATAAAACTGGCCAATCAGATCCTGGAAGATTCAAAGGTTATAACTTCAATAGCAGCAGACAGAGCAAAAGAAATTGATTCAATAGTAGGAGATGTTTCTGTATCAGTTGGAAGCTTTGCTGAATCAATAAAGGGAAATCAAAGCGCTTTAAAGGCACTCACAATCATTGTTAATACACTAGGAGCCATTAAGAGCTTATTTAATAAGGAAAAGTGATATTTGTTTGAAAGAGAGGTAAAAATATGAAGGCTACAGGGATTGTAAGAAAAGTTGATAAGTTAGGACGTATTGTTTTACCTATTGAGTTGAGAAATACTTTGGAAATAGGTATAGGAGATCCAATAGAAATATATGTTGACGGTGATTTCATTATGCTGAAAAAATATGCACCTCAATGCATTTTCTGTGGGAATGCGAAGGACGTTGAAAGTGTCAGGGGAAGGAATGTCTGCTCTAATTGTCTGAAGGAAATTAAAGGGCTATAGGATAAAATAACCTGCTTAGGCGGGTTTTTTGTTGTTTTTTGTAAGATGGTATTAATAACTTGAAAAAATGTATGATAGTAGGTATAATATTTAAGGAAGATAAAGTGTTTCATACACGTTAATATATGTTTGGAGGTAAGTGTGGCAAAATATCTGGTACAAAAAAGCAATCCACTCAATGGCGAGGTAACAATAAGTGGTTCAAAAAATGCAATACTGCCAATAATGGCAGCTGCAATTTTAACCAAGGAAAAGTGCGAATTATTTGAAGTCCCTGCACTGAGAGATGTTGATGTAATGGCAAAATTACTTAGGAGCGTAGGTTCAACGGTCATTGAGGATTACACAAACAGCAGACTTGAAATAATAACCAAAGAAATACTAGCAGAGGAAGCACCTTATGAACTAGTGAAGAAAATGAGAGCATCCATCTTAATAATGGGGGCTCTACTTGCTAGAACGGGAAAGGCCAGGATAGCACTTCCCGGAGGTTGTGCCATCGGTGCAAGACCTATTGATTTACATCTAAAAGGATTTCAAGCTATGGGAGCTAAAATAACAGAAGGACACGGATATGTTGAAGCAACGGCAGAAAAACTTATAGGAGCTAATATATATTTGGATTTTCCAAGTGTTGGAGCAACAGAAAATATTATTATGGCGGCTACTCTTGCACAAGGTGTCACAATTCTAGAAAATGTGGCTGAAGAACCTGAAATTGTTGATTTAGCTAATTTTTTAAATAAGATGGGAGCTAAAATAAAGGGAGCTGGCACTGATACTATTAAAATAGAGGGTGTAAAAGAATTATATGGGACAATGCATGCAGTTATTCCCGATCGAATTGAAACCGGAACGTTTATGGTGGCAGCAGCAATTACAAGGGGAACCGTTTTAATTAATAATGCTATGCCAGACCATGTAAAACCAATTATAGCAAAACTGAGAGAATGCGGTGTTGTGGTGGAATATAGTGATGAGAGCATTTTAATCAAAGCAGATATTAATCCTCTTGTTGCCACTGATATAAAAACACTGCCGTACCCTGGATTTCCTACAGATATGCAGTCACAGTTCATGTCTTTGCTTGCAACAGTTAAAGGTTCAAGTACAGTAAATGAAACAGTTTTTGAAAATCGCTACATGCATATCGGGGAGTTGAACCGAATGGGTGCAAATATAAAAATTGAGGGTAGGAGTGTTGTCATACAGGGTGAAAAGACGCTTCAGGGAGCACAGGTTATTGCTACCGATTTAAGAGCTGGAGCGGCACTGGTTTTGGCGGGACTCATGGCTGAAGGTGTTACGGAAATTTCAGAGATTTGCCATATTGAAAGAGGCTATGAAAAATTCCTCGTTAAATTCAGAGAATTAGGTGCAACTATAATAAGAATTGAAGACTAATATTAAACTATCCCACCAATTGTGGGATAACTTTTCAGAATAACCTAATATAAAAGGGCAGGTTTAATCATGGAAAAAAATATTTACAACTCCTTGCAAAAGATTGCCTGAGAATTCAGGATATATTATGGATGAACTGCTGCACGCAGAAGATCAAGCCAATAAAGAACATTATTATTCGGAAATTATCAATTCAATCATTTCATGCCAGATGGGAGAGGCATTTATCAATCAGATAGTAAAGACCATTGGAAGATTAACGGTGGACAGACTTCATATAATTGGTGATATTTTTGACAGAGGGACACATCCTGATTATATTATGGATTTTCTCATGGATTTTCACGATGTTGATTTCCAATGGGGCAACCACGATATCCTTTGGATGGGAGTGGCAACCGGAAACTGGGCATGTATAACAAATGTCATAAGACAAAACATGAGTTACAACAATTTTGATATGCTTGAGATAGGATACGGTATTAACCTGAGACAGCTTGCGATATTTGCAAATGATGTATATAAAGATGACCCCTGCAGTTTATTTACGCCTCATATGCTTATAAAAATGGAGCGATAAAAGAAATTAATTAGGTGCTAAATGTACTAATAGGAAAGGAAATTATCATGAAAAAAATATATGAATTTGAAACAGACTGTGTACACGGGACTTAT
>JAENWH010000048.1 GCA_016650135.1 Peptostreptococcaceae bacterium | reverse complement strand
TCATGAAAGTCAATTTTCTAGTTAATTATGACTGGAATTGGGATCTAAATTATTCAGTAAAAAATAGTGATTTTAACCCCAATAAAAATCTCATAAAAGTAATTGCTTCTTCAGACATCTCAAGAATAGATTTGATTATACGCTGGGGCGGAAGGCGAAGATTAAGCGGATTTTTACCAATTCAATCAATTTACGCAGATTTTTATGTATTAGATGAAATGTGGCCAGATTATAACATTGAACAAGTTTACAAGGCATTGGAATGGTATCAAGATCAAGATATAACATTAGGCGGCTAAAAGAACTATCCCTAATCTTAGGATGAGCAAAGGTACATTGCAGCAACAGATGATGAACGCTTGAAAAATGACAGCGGAAATTGCCAAAGTTCATGCTGAAAGTGAATTTGAAAAATATCGCATTATTCAGGACAGACTATTTCAATCTGACTTTGATCGATTAATTATTGGCACTCAAGATGAGGAATAATAGTAGTATTATATGCAGCCTAGTTCTACGACAGTTTTATATACGAGCCCAATAAAAATATGTACATTCTATAATAAATCTAGCCGTTGGATTAGAAGGGCTTAATTTATGAGAAAAAAGGAAGGTGAAAATGGAAAAACATTTTACATGTTCCTGGTGCACAACCGACACATGTAGAGACGGTAATTCTGATGACACGTAGTGGCTCAGGCGATAAAAAGTAGAGTTCACCCACAACATATAGTGGTTATAGCCTGATTTCGGGGCCAAAAAACAGCAAAAAAATAACGTTTTTTGACCCCTAAAAAACGGCTGAAATATAGATGACATAGCAATTTATATTGAAAACCAGAAAGTTTGAACCATATATTGGTTATCAGGAGGGCCAGACAGATGACAGTAGAGCGACTATTAAATTATTATAGCTAAATCTAATAGAGTCGATTCACAAACCGCATCAATTGCGAATGAAATTTTATTAAAAGAATTCGCTTATAAATTGTAGTAACTTTATTTAAAATCAAACAGCAAGTTTTAGGTCAACAAAACGACCTACAGACTTGCTGTTTTTTTATGCCCAAAATCAGAAAGAGAGGGAAAAAGATGTCAAAGTATTTTATGAATGATTCAGAACTTCAGGATATAGAGCAGTTGATGATGCTCGTTCCAAATTTCTTGCCAAGGAGTAGTGGAGTAATAGTAGTACATGGCTTTGGTAAGGAAAGCCGACAAAAAAGAGAAGCTGAGGTCTTGCCTACCATAATGGAACAATTCAGATTTGATTTAGATATTGTACAACTGAATAATTATGGCAGCCCAATTTCATATGATCACCTCATAGCAAGTTGCTTTCAAGAGCGTAAGTCGTATCAGTTTCGAAGTCGGCTTGAGTATTTGATTAGAAACTTCTCAGGTGATTTTTTCGCAAGCCCAACACACAGATCGAGGTTCGATTCTGTCTGTCGACTGCAAGAAATTCCAGTTGAAAACAGAAGTCCAATTCTTCTGGCCGTTTTGTTTTTATTGACTGCCGATGATAAATTCTGGTCTGCAGCTAAGGATCATATTTATATCGATAGTTTTGATTTCAAGAAAATGAATCTATGCGGTATCAATACTGATGCCTACGCCATCTACCAAATGGCAAAGACCATCTACACCGCAAAAGAATATATCAGAATAGATGAAATCTCCGATAAGTTTTTAATTGGTGATCAGGTATTCAAGCACTTTGGGATGCAGAGGAAGCTGTTGAAAGAACGATATGTGATATTGTGCGAAGCAAGTCCAAAATGGATATGCAGATTTTTACTGAAGCACTGAAGAGATATTCAAAGCGTAAGGATAAAGATCTGATCATATTGATGAAATACGCAAAGACTTTCAAAATCGAAAAGAAAATGCGTGAGTATATGGAGGTACTGATTTGAAAAGTGCTATGCAACTAAAGGCAATGATAAAAAATATCCGCATCGTTCTAGTTCCCAAATACGAAAATAAGTTGATTTTGGGAAATAGAATGGTATAATGTTTACGAGGTGGTGATATAATGAAATTAATTGATAGAGAAAGTTATTTAAATAGGTTAATTAGTTTAAAAGGAACACCTGATATAAAAGTAATTACTGGTGTAAGACGTTCGGGAAAATCAAAACTATTGGAAGAATATATTGGTTGGCTTGAAGAGAATGAACCAGGCTCTAATATTATTTCTATAGATCTTACAAATTTGCAGTTTGAAGAGCTTAAAGAATATCATGCATTAAATAATTACGTTAAAGATAAATATAACAGAAAAAAAGATAACTATATATTCATTGATGAAGTGCAAATGTGTGAACAGTTTGAGTTGACAATAAACAGCCTACATTCTACGGGAAACTATGATATTTGTGTTACTGGATCTAATGCATTCTTATTAAGTAGCGATTTAGCAACATTATTTACAGGTCGTACTTATGAAATAGAAGTATTTCCATTTTCGTTCTCTGAATATCTGAGATATTATAAAATGTCAGATATTCAAACTGCATTTGATCGATACATGAAAGATGGTGGAATGTCAGGATCATATTTGTATAAAGAACAGGAAGAAAGGTATAAGTATATTGCAGATATATTCGACACATTAATAGTGCGAGATATTAGGCAAAAATATAAAATTAGAAATATTGTACTCATGGATAAGATAGCAGAATTTATGATGGATAATATTTCAAATATAACATCATCAAGAAAAATAGCAGATACCTTGACTAAAAATGTGGCCAAAATTAATCATAAGACAGTTGGAGTATATATTGATTATCTATGTAATGCGTTTGCGTTTTACAAGGTTAGACGATATGACATTCGTGGGAAGAAATATTTAACATCTCATGAGAAATACTATCTCAGCGATCATGCGTTTCGATATGCTAAGTTGGGGATCAGAAATCTTGATTATGGTAGAGTGATGGAAAATATAGTTGCGCTTGAATTAATGAGAAGAGGTTATGAAATATATGTAGGTGTGCTATATAAAAAAGAAATTGATTTTGTTGCTGTTAAGCAAAATGAAAAGATTTATATTCAGGTATCTGATGATATTTCTAGAGACGAGACATTTGCAAGAGAAGTTGAATCATTACTTAAAATAAAAGATGCGTATCCTAAGCTGCTAATTGCAAGGACAAGACATGAAAAATATCAGCATGAGGGGATACAGGTTATAGATATAGCTGAATGGTTGAATAACTAAAAATATTTATGATATTCATGTAGGTAGCTTTTAATATTCAAATCATTTGTTTATAGTGATGATTATTGACGTTGGATTGGCGAACTTATCTGGACAATAAAAATAATTAAATAGTATAATAAAGATAACCATTCAAAGTATAAAAGTTATCTTTTAACTAGAATAGGAGGGTGAAAATGGAAAAGCATTTTACATGTTCCTGGTGCACAACCGACACACACAGAAATTTGCGTGTTGCTTGAAAAAAGAAAATAATAAATGGAGGCTCCTGGATGATTTCTGGGAGTTTTTTTGTGGGAAAAATAGTCGATAACTATATGTGACTATATTGTTATAAACGCAATATGATTTGTATCAAAGATGTTCTAGTGATATAGTTGGTAGAGATGATAATAATATCAAAGTAAAGACCCTTACAGGGTTTTAACCAATAAAAACAACTAATTGGTTTTATTTTTGATGAATACATAGACTTCAGATTAATCTAATGGGTATCTTTAGGAGGATATACAATGAAAAAATTACTACTATTTGCTTTTGCTATAACAACCATTTTAGGTTTTGTTAGTTGCGGCACAAATAATTCATCTCAAAAAAACGTCGCATCAACTGATAGCCTAAAACAAGCCATTGATTCTGTCTCATCAGCAAATAGTCTTTATTATGTAACTAATTATGAAGAAATATTGAAGTCTGATACGGATATTACAACAACTATAAGTACAACTGAAAATAAAAGCATGAAGGATCCTTTTGTAATGTGGACTAAGGGCGTTACAGAAATAAATGCAGAACTAAAACAACCAGGAGAATCGTATCTAAAAGCTACTGGAAATGGTATCGAACTCTCAGTTAGAATAGGGGGAACTGAATGGCAAAAAACTCCCCCCAATAATAATCAAGCCCAGACAAAGATAATGATTGATTTCTCTGAAAGCTTTATAAAAGCAAGTTGTTATCTCCTTAGTGCAAATCTGGATAGCTTTAAAATGGACGATAATCAGGATGGATTAATTAAATATAGCGGAACTATCAGCCAATCATCTGTTGTTGAAACTTACAAACAGTGCATTAGAGATATATTTATTGATACAAATTTAATTCGACCAGATAAAGAAATTCCAGATGATTTACTAAAAGAGATAACCAGCGGCAAAATTCCCGAGTTAATGGCTGGCATTCCAAGTTTAGCGTTCACAGATAAACCTATCCCTGTAACTATTTGGGTAAACGAAAAAAACAATACAATTACTAAAGTTGAAATCGATAAAACAAATGTTATGCAAGCTATATTTGATAAGTTCCCTTTAAAAGATAAGGTAAGAAAAGTAGAAAAGGCTATTTTGACCTATAAAGTTATAGGAATTAATACATTTGATGAAATACCAATGCCTGAATAATAAAATATGCACTTCAAATGGAGAAAATCTGTAAAGGAACTTATTTAACATATCTGGATTGACGCACTTATATGGATAAGAAAAATCAACTCATGCTATAATAATGAACAATTTTATAGGGAAAAAAGAGATTACGGTATTAAAAATACATTTTTCTACCAGTATAAATGGTTTGGGTGCATTGATTGAGTATGAGGAAAATTAAAATTAGATTGGTATTACTGCTTTCGGGCAGAACTATAGTAGTTTGAAATTAATTTATGGCAGGGTGTTTGTGTAGAAGGTTAAATGATTTAGCAAAAGACTTTTGTGATTTTAGATACTAATCAACACTAATTCTGAAAAGTTGTAAAATATATGAGTGGTAACGATAAATGCGCTGCCACTTTTTATTGAAAATATATTGTGAAAATTGATGAACGATTTTGCCTACTCTACAGTGATTCCATATGATTTACGATCGGTTTTTATAAGTGCAACCATTAGTTGCGAAAGTGTACAGCACAGTTGGTTGTGTTTTTTATCACGAATTATTAATATATAAGTATGTCATTAATAAAATTGTTAAAGGAGTGAGGTAATGAACCTAGGAGAAAAAATTCTAGAGATGAGAACTAAAGCAAATATGTCTCAAGGTGATTTGGCAGATGTTCTGAAAGTATCTAGACAATCAGTTTCAAAATGGGAAACTAATTCATCGACCCCTGAACTTGATAAACTGTTGAAAATGAGTGAGATATTTAAAATATCTATTGATGAATTGGTCCATGGAGATAAAGAAGAATTCGGTGAAGACTCAAAAGATAGGATTAATAACGAGCAGGCCCCAAGATTAGAAACACGAAAGATAGTTGGAGTTAGCCTGCTTGGCATTGGAACTATTATATTTATTTTACTGCTTGTTTTGGTTGGTATTTTACCAGCGATTGTATTATCTTTACCTTTCTTGATTACAGGTCTCATTTGTTTAATTGTTAGAAAGCATACCTCCTTATGGAGTGGCTGGATATTATATTTAATGGTATATTTTTATTTAACATATGCTACGGGAATACGCCCTTGGTGGATTTTTCACTTATGGGTATACCAAAATGGTTTAACAGCGCATGCTGTGATTGCATGGATAATGGCAATTGCCCTTGTAATGTTAATTGTTTTAACATATAGAACTAAACTAAAAGAACGTTAGGGGAGAAAAGATGGAGGTTTTATAAATGATTGTATTAGGAATTATAGCTACTATATTAGTTGGGATATTTGGTACTTCTTTTGGATTTGAAATGAATTTTCTTGAATTAGGGCCTATATTGTCAATTGCTACAATGGGTGGATTTATTATGGCAGAAGTCAGGCGAAAAAAATAATAATTACATGGATCACTTAGTGGTTCGGGATATGAATTGATAGCATTTTTCTGGAGAAGAAAAGGAGGATGAAAATGGAAAAGCATTTTACATGTTCCTGGTGCACAACCGACACACACAGAAATAGTTTGTTTGCTTGAAAAAAGAAAATAATGAATTGAGGCTCCTGGATGATTTTCAGGAGTTTTTTTGTTGGTAAAATTGCAAATGTTTCCACGGTGCAATATAATAAATAGTGATAATAGTAAACTTGAATTAAAAAAGAGATAGAGAGTGGAATCAGATGACTTACTAAATCAGTAATGGTTTTTTTTTGAGGAGCGAAGCCTAAACAACACGTAAAAGCAAGTTTTATTTATAAAATTATTTTTTTTGTAACGAATTTGCTATTAAAAACACTTATATATAGGAGGTGATTGAGTGCAGAATGTTGAAAAGCTTTATAATGATTATTTTCAAACAGTTTACAAGTATCTATTCTGCTTGACTCATGAAGCCGATTTGTCCGAAGAATTGACCCAGGAAACCTTCTATCAAGCAATCAAAACATATAAGAATTATCGGGGAGACTGTAAAGTATCCGTCTGGCTTTGTCAGATTGCAAAATATTTGTGGTTTAAAGAATATAAAAGGAGAAATCAATACGATTTAAATCCTATTGATGAGATCCCAGATAAACTAACTGCGAAAGAAAATGTTGAACAGTCAGTTATGGCAAATGAATCTAAAGTTGTATTGTATCAACGGCTTCAGAAATTAGATGAAAAAACACGAGAGGTCATGTATCTAAGGCTTACAGGAGAGCTTAGTTTTCGAGAAATCGGCGAAGTATTAAATAAAAATGAGACATGGGCACGTGTTACTTTTTATCGTGGCAAACAAAAATTAGTGAAGGAGGAACAAGAATGAAAAAAGAATTAAATTGTAGTATTGTTCAAGATTTGCTGCCTAACTATATTGAGGAACTAACCAGTGATGATACTAATCATATGATAGAAGCACATATGGATACCTGTGAAGACTGCAAAAAAGCACATGAACAAATGGCTGCTGAAATAAGTAACCCTGAAAAGATTCCAGTGATTGAGCTGAAGTTCCTAAAAAAAGTAAATAGGACAAGATTGCTGGCCGCAGGGCTGTGTGTCTTCCTGACACTGGCATTGTCATATTTGATTTATTCATCGGAATATAAGTATACAGATGATAAGAATGATTTGGCAGTTGCAGTCAATGAATACATCACACCATTTTATAGCACAGTCGAGGCTTATATATTAGAAACAAAAGATGTAAACGGTACTCTTGTTGTTTCCTTTAAAGATCAGTCTGCCAATGGTGGTAATGGTATTGCTGTGCTATTGAAAGGTATTAATCAAAAATATCGTATTGTACAGGCACAAATGGAACCTTCCAATTATTCTTCTTCAATAGTACAATTTTTTCCTGTTGAAATCAATGATGAACAATATTTTGCTGTAAGTGCCTATAATCTTTCAAATGAAATTAAATATTATGGACTTGATTATGCCGCTTATAAAAATCCAGGTTATTTTTCTAAAGACAGGGTAAGAAAATTTATCAAATTCGAAGTAAAGAATCAACAGTTTCTTGATATTTATCATTCAGAAGAGTTGGATAGCATTCTCGAACAATTTGCAGAGGAGAATTTATATAATTATCATATTGTATCAACAGCCATGTTTGATGCAAATGGCATGGAAATCACCGATAAATTCACACTATCTCAAGAAGAACTAAACAGCCAGGATGAGTTTGGGAATATTTACAAAGCAGAACTTTTTATGCTGTATGTCTTTATTGCCATGGTTATGGGATTAGGTTTTATTCTCACTAGATATTTTTTGACCGAATGAGGGTATATAATTAATTCGATTTTTTTGATAAACAATTCTTAAACAGGAACAAGCATAAAATAAATTATTAAAGGAGGAGGATGAAAATGGAAAAGCATTTTACATGTTCCTGGTGCACAACCGACACACATACAGAAATTTGCGTGTTGCTTGAAAAAAGAAAATAATGAATTGAGACTCCTGGATGATTTCCAACGGGTAAAGTTGAGAGGTGAAAAGACGAAAAAATGCATCTGAAATCTCACCTAAAACAGAATGAGAATTACTCGAATATAAAACTAAAACCGCTAAACATTTTAGCGGTTTTAGTTTTATTGTAATATAATAATTTTTGGTTCTGTTTAAGAGTAGTGTTGATATTTGAAAATAATGAAGGTGACCTTATTAATAGAGTCCCATTATGTCATGTTTTAAGAAAATTATTCACTAATAATCCGCTTCAGGAACATGAATTCGTGTGACGACAGTATCTTCAGCTTGACCATTTTCGCCTAAAATTTCTGTACTTAACATATAATAGGTATCTTCTTTATCAGGGAGAAATGTCGAGAAATACTCTTTGTAAGTAGCAGATGTAATGGTGTCAATATATATTTTTTCTTCTTTTATTACCTCCAGCAACTTGTCTTCCTTATCACGTTCTGTTAATTGAAATCGAACATCTCTACCTAATTTATCTTCATGTGCTGACATTGCCATCAACGATACCGATACCTCTGTGTTAGGGTCTATAATTCCCGCTGAAATACCAAAGCTGACATTCCCATTCCCTTCTCCGAACCATTTTCCAGTAAAATCAGCATATTCTGTTCTCTGGCTGGCATCAAAAACTATTCCACCAATATTGGAATAATTAAAATTTTCTTCTTTATCATTCCTTTGTAATTTTATATTGTAAACGGTTAAAGAAGAACCAATTGCAATTAATAAAAAAAATATGATTGTGAAAATATATATTTTATGTTTCTTTTTTTGCATAGCTAATAACCTTTCCATTCATACACTGCATTCTACTGAATTAAACTTCCTCGTTAGTTGAATAAGAAACAAACATTATAATGTAGAAATACATAAAACCGCTATGATTGTTTTTTCCCTATATCAACTTTCTCATCTTGAACCATTTGGTTTAAAACACTTTTACTATCCTTGAGACCTTATTCAATTATACAGTATATTGATATGGATTGGTGCACTTATTTGGGCAACAAAATTAAATCCATGCTATAATAAATGTAGATTTTGGATTAGAGGGGCTAAACTTATGAGGGAAATAGGAAAATGAAAATGGAAAAGCATTTTACATGTTCCTGGTGCACAACCGACGCACACAGAAATTTGCGTGTTACTTGAAAAAAGAAAATAATGAATTGAGGGTCGAGGACAAAATGCTTGTCACTCGACCCTTGTTTGTAATATTAAAGACCTTGTCATAAATTGCTCTATTTTTTATCTGCCTTTTCATCTATGATGTCATTTATACTTTCTACGATGTCTTTTTTTATTTTAATCCCTTTTTCCTTGAGATCCGATTTTGAAGATTGAATTTTACCTTTCAATTCTAAATCTTCGTTTCCTGTAACTTTCCCAACTGCCTCCTTAACCTCTCCTAGGACCTTATCTTTAGCATTGTTAAGTTTATACTTTGAATCTGACATAATTAAAATCTCCTTTCAATCAGT
>JAENWH010000075.1 GCA_016650135.1 Peptostreptococcaceae bacterium | reverse complement strand
TAGAAAACATGCTATTCTCCTCCTCTGTGGATAATATTTTGTGTGGTTACATTTATTTTCTCACAGTGGAGGAAAATATAAAAGCCTACCGGCTAAAAAGATAGGCTAATCAACGGTTGTGTAATTTCACAATCGACTATTATTAAATTATTATTAGGAGGTAAAAAAATGAGTAAATCTAACGAACAATTGACACGTTCCCTTGGATTACCTGAGTGCATAACTCTTACAGCTGGTTCGGTAATTGGTGTAGGCCTATTCACGGTTGGATCTTCGCAAGTTGGTATAATGGGAAGCTCTATTATCCTAGCTACTATTATAGCATTTTTGCTTGTACTTTGGCCCGCAGCTATATATGGAGAAATGGGCGGAGCTCTTCCGCTAGCAGGTGGTACTTATGCATATGCTAAGCGTGCAATCAATTATCCAACAGCTGTATTTTGCAGTTGGCATTACTTGATTGCTCAAATTGGTATCGCCGGCGGGGAATCTTTAGCTTTCGCAAGCTATTTTGGATGGCTACTAAAGTCAGTTGGTATCACGTATACATTAGATAGCAGGATTGTTGCTACTTTATTAATTATTTTCTTTGTATACATCAACTACAAGGGTATTGCTGTTGCTGCAAAATGGCAAAATGCTTTTATGTATTTTTTCTGGGGTGCATCCCTCTTATGGTTTGCAACAGTACTCAAAGATATCCAGTTTCAAAACTTTGTTCCGATTATTCAGGGTATACCACGTGAATTCACTGTGTTTGCAAAATGCATTATTATGGTATGGTGGTGCTTTGCTGGATTTGAGACTCTTGTTGGTATGGGATCAGAAGTAAAATTTCCACAGATTACAATTCCTCGTGCTTTGAAACTCTCTCCATTTATCGTATTTAGTGTGAATGCACTTTTTCAGTGGTTTTTAGTAGGACTTACTCCACTTTCTAGTCAAGCGCTATTAACAACAGCTACCGCTCCGTTTGCAACAAGCATGGAACTTGCTGGCATCGTTGGTATTCCTTTAGTCATATTATGTCTTGGAATTACCTTCGGTGGTGACCTTAGTACATTAAATCCGTGTATTGCCGGACCATCAAGATATATGTATGTAATGGCAGAGGATGGTTGTTTCCCTAAGATATTTGCAAAGATTCATCCAAAATACAATAATCCATATATAGCAGTAATAGCCGTTGGTATCGTCTCGGTGCTTCTAATTATGACTGGTTCTATTGTTCTTATTGCTGCAATGTGTGCATTTTCACAGATGATTTGTTACATTATCGGTTTCATTTCCTATCTTATGCTCCAAAAGAAAGAACCAAATCTTGAAAGACAGTACAAAGTACCTTTTGGAAAATTCGGTGCATATTTCAGCATAGTAACTTATTTAGGGTTAATGATTCTCGCTGTAGATAGAACTGCTCTACCTTACAATATTATCTTGTCTATTGTGTGCATAGGTTATTATTTCTTGTACGTAAGAAAACGACCGATTCCACAGGAATCAATTGATATGGATTTGATTACATTGCAGACCATTCCACCAACCGTTCAGGAAAAAGCTGCATTGGACAAGCAATATAAAACATGGAGAAGTTATTCAATTGGCATATTTGTTTTTGCCATATTAATCTATGTCATTGGATTCGTAGTATGATAAAAACAGTAATATGAAATATTCATTAACGTTATGCTGCTTTAGTGAATGTTGTAATATGGAAACTTGGGGGAGTATTATATTTTCTATTCTTTAGGAAAAGGGTTTTAGCAAACCATCCAACTATTGATGTTGAAAAGGAATACATGTTTAAATAACTGTATGAAATAATTAAGATGCATTTTTAAACTATTGAAGTATATAATGTAGTTGCTCTGGTTGTTAAACCCATAATTAATCTTTAATGGTGTTGTTCTTTCGATAGAGTAGGGTACAACTAGCACCAGAGTGATTCATTTTGAGTCAGATTTTAAATTATTTTGATTAATTCTATTAAATACCAAATATATTCTAAAATCAGAACGGGTGGATCATAATCCACTTAAGATTTGAAAAATGCATTTAAAGTAGTTAGAGGTGTGTTTAGGAGCTTAATTGATTGGAGGTAAAGAATGGCAAAATATTATTTAGGACTTGATCAAGGTACAACTGGTACTACTGCATTATTATTAGACGAGAACTGGAATGTAGCGGCAAAAGGCTATAGAGAGCATACACAATATTACCCTAATCCCGGCTGGGTTGAACATGATCCTATGGAAATTTGGGATAAAATATTAGAGTCTGTTGAGATGGCAGCCAATATTGCCAAGGTCAATCCTTCGGATATTAAATGCATGGGGCTTGACAATCAAGGTGAAACAGTTATGCTTTGGGATAAGTATTCAGGAAAACCGGTATATAATGCAATTGTTTGGCAGGATAGAAGAACATCTCGTGCTGCTGATGAAATCGCTAAAAAATATGGGGATATGATTAGAGCGAAAACAGGTCTCAAAGTTGATGCCTATTTTAGTGCAACAAAAATTAAATGGATTATTGATAATGTTGAAGGGGTATCAAAAAAAATAGCTGAAGGAAGAATTATCGCTGGTACACTTGACACTTGGATGATTTGGAAGCTTACACATGGCAAGGTTCATGTAACGGATTATTCTACGGCTTCAAGAACAATGCTATTAAATATACATACTGGTGAATGGGACGATGAAATACTAGAGGCGATTGGTATTCCTAAAAGTATATTGCCTGAAATTCATGATAGTGCAGAACTATATGGTTATACAGATCCGCTGGACTTTTTTGGTGCTCAAATTCCTATATCAGGTTCAGTTGTAGACCAACAGGCAGCTCTTTTTGGACAAGCTTGCTTTGAACCGGGTACAGTAAAGACAACTTATGGAACAGGTTGTTTTATGCTTATGAACACAGGTAATGAACCTGTATATTCTAAAAATGGTTTATTGACAACTATTTGTTGGGGCTTAAATCAAAAGAATTTAACTTTTGCTCTTGATGGAGGTATTTATATTGCTGGTGCAGCAGTACAATGGTTGAGAGACGGTTTAAAAATTATTGAACATGCAAGTGAAACAGAAGAAATGGCTAAAAGTGTTGAAGATACAGGTGGAGTATATTTTGTTCCGGCATTTGCAGGTCTTGCTGCACCTCACTGGGATCAATATGCACGAGGAACTATTATAGGTATTACAGGAGGCACAACAAGAGAGCATATTGTCCGTGCCACTCTTGAAAGTATGGCCTATCAGGTAAAGGATAACCTTGATGTTATGGTTAAGGATTCTGGTATTCCTATTGAATTTATGAGAGTAGATGGTGGTGTAGTTGCCAATGATTTCCTAATGCAATTTCAAGCTGATATTTTAGGTATTCCCGTGGATGTCCCTGCAATTACAGAGACCACAGCACTTGGCGCAGCATATATTGCCGCATATGGTATTGGTGAATTCCATGACCTTAGTGAATTGTCCGAAAAATGGAAATTAAGCAAGAGGTTTGAACCTAAAATGAGTGATGAAAAAAGAAAAAAATTATTACATCAATGGCACAAAGCGGTAGATCGTTCGAAAAATTGGGAGGAAGATTAACTGTGATATTAGATTAATCAGGTTTCTTCCAAGTTAAAGGTGGTGGCCTAGATGTAATATAGATATTATTATTTAATGAATTGTGAAATCCACTGTCGAGTAGATAGTGGAAATAATAAGAATTGATTTAAACGGATTTAGCCTTAAGTTCCTTAAAGCTAAGTCTGTTTATTTTTTTGTGAAGCGAATATATTCATTTATCGAAAATTGCACAAGCAATCAACAAAATAGTGAAAATGAAATTAAAAATAATTTATATATCAATTTTCAGAAAATGAAAAAATTAAAAAATTTTAAAAAAACATTTACAAAACATTGTCATTATATTATAATAACATTATGATAATAACACACAAAGTATATACAAACACACAAAATATACACAATAACACTACAAAGGTATTAAATACATACTATCAAGATTGAGTGATAGGCAGAGCTTAAATTTATTATTAAACATTCAAATTTAGCCATGCATTTTAATTTTTATAGTTACAAATCTATATATTATAAGAGTGGGTACCGCCAACATTATGCGAATTTATAACGTTAAGCAATAAAGTTGGCTATTTAAGAGGAGGAAATATTAATGATTAAACCTATGTTATTTAGTCCAGGACCAGTTATGGTAGAAGAATGTGTTAGGCAAGAACTACTACATCATGATATTTGTCATAGAAGTAGAGAGTTCGAGGTAATGTTTCGCGATATTCAGTCAAAAATAAACAGACTATTTAAAGCTGATGAAAATTACTGTTCTTTAATTATTTCAGGCTCAGGAACATCTGCAAATGAAGCTGTGCTTTCATCAATATTTAAAAATGAGGATGAAGTACTTCTTATTTCAAATGGTGAATTCGGACATAGATTGGAAGAAATAATAAATAAGTATAACATCAAAATGGTTAAACCCGAATTTGAATGGAATGAATATCCGGATATAAATGTAATTGAGGAAGCACTCAAAAAAAATCCCAAAATCAAAGTAATTGCAATGGTTTTTCACGAGACAAGCACTGGAATGATAAATCCAGTTTATGAGGTAGGTCAAATTAGTAAGAAATACAACAAAACTTTTTATGTCGATGCTGTTAGTGCTGCCGCTGGTGAAGATGTTAACGTTGTGAAAAACAATATTGATATTGTTACTAGTGTGGGAGGGAAATGTCTTGGCGCGTTTCCTGGTTCAGCATATATTTGTGCAAAGGAAGATGTTTTAAAAAGGATCGATGAAAAACAATGCAAAAATATATACTTAAATTTATTCAAACATTATATCGTTGCAAAGAACTCTTCTCAAACTCCCAATACTCCAAATGTGACATTGTTTTTTGCACTTAACAAGGCACTTGAAAGACTTCTTGATGTTGAAGGACTTGAAAATAGGATTTTAAGGTATAAGACTTGTGCAGGGATATTAAGAGATGGATTGAAAAAAAGGAATTTTAAATTTTTAATTGAAGATGAAACCAAAATGTCAAATACTGTAACCTCAGTATTTATGCCTGAAGGTAAAAATGTGGATAAATTTATAAAAATGATGGAAGAAGAAGGATATGTTATATATCCTGGTAAAGGAAACTATTATAAAGAAGGTATGATTCAGGTAGCAAATATGGGTAATATTAACCCTGATGATTGCCATACATTTTTGAAGGTTCTAGATAAAGTAATCAATAGAATAAATGCTTAGTCGAAATATTGCATGTAAATTTAATTTTGTTATTTGGGCAATGTAACTAAACAAACTTCTTAAGTTGTAAATAACATAAATCTGGTAATTGGAAAGGTAAAGAATGCTTTTAACAAACTTTCTGACGATAGCAATGGATTATTGATATTCATGGATGAGAATGTAAGAAGTCAGTTTAAGAGTTTTGAAAATGTAGGAGTGCAATATCAGAAGGATGCTGAATTTGTAAGTGGGATATCTGAAGAATTGACATCCGGAGTGCAGAACCTTGCTTATTTGTCACAAAAATCATCTAAGAGTTCGGACTGATTCACGAAAGCCTTAATGACTCTACAACAGCAATAGAACAGGTGGCAAAAACTGGCTAAAAAGTTAAATGGATTGATACTAAAGTTTAAAATATAATAGTAAGGTATAAACGAAACTGTTCCAAAGTTCGTAGTAACTTATACTTGATAATCATCCCCCTAAGTTTGATTTGAATTAATAAAAATGTACAAGGATATGGCGAAGTTTGGATAACACTTAAATGACATTAAATCGGTCAGGTATTCGACCCTTGTATCCATCATTGAATCCCACGACTGTAATTATGCAACCGTGGGGTTCGTATTATATATAGGGGTTGTTTACACATATCGTCCAAAAGTTCAATAGAGATGCAACCTATCAATTAAGATAGGAAGTCATTCAGTTGATTAATTATCAATTCAATTTCCAGAGGTTCTTTCTGACCGGTTAAATTGAACCGTCCGCCAAGATTGACATGTTGCCATGCAATAGGCGACACTCTTTTAATGCGTTCAATTATTTCAAGCTTCTTTGTTATATCTATTTGTTCTAGCAGCTTGCTAAGAAGAAATGTGTTATAAAAAATGTTAGCATTGCCAACTAGTCTAGAACATTCATTCCAGATATGTTGTTCTTTCTCTGTATCAACGCGAAATTTACCAGCATTCTCATGGAATATGGCGCGGTTCAGTTGATGATAAGCTTCACCACGGTTTAGAGCTTTTGTACGTTTTGTCTAAGTGTCAAATTATCAATATATTTCAAAATGTAAATGCTTTTATAAATATTATCCAGTTCCCACATAGCCCGTTTCGTGCGGTTTTTTCTGGCATATGAGCTCAGTTTACCTATAATCACGCTCTGTGTGGTACTCTTCAATCCTAATGACACTAATATTCTTTGTACGTTAGGCCATTCCTCTATGATGCACTGTTCTCTGATTTTTTTTGATGGTTTTAATAGCATCTCTTCGTAATGAGCCATGTCTTTAAAACTGCAAAGCGATTCTGTTAACATATCCCATTTTGTCCTGTCTGCTGCAACTCTATTTCCGAAACCCCAATATTTAGGAAGGCTAAAATAGTTGTATGAATTTATTATTAATTTAAGGGGTAGTAACCGCTAAGCGTAAATTTACCACGTTATGACATATATTGCCAAAAGGTGATAAATTCAGAGAGTATATTAAATATACTCGTGTTAATTTAATGTTTTTATCAAAGATTTTATAATAGCTAATATATATTTTTTATTACTGTTTTAGTTAGCGTTATCAATACTATAACTACATTTTAACTAACTTGTTTTGAGTAAAAAAATAAGAGTTTTATCATTTAGTGATTAAACCCTAGATATATCAATGTTTTACACTGATATTATATACTTTTTCGAGTTAGAACTTTTACATATTAATTATAAATCAGAATATTTAAATAATAGTGTTTAATTATAACTAACTGGCTTAACGTTGTAAATTTACGCTTTGCGAGCCCTACCCCTTATGCTGCTTACAATTCATTATAAAAAAAATCTATCCTTATTGCATATGGAAAGCTTCATTTATAGCTCTTTTTACCGAACTATTATACTGTTTGGTAAGCAATCCAGTAAGCCCATGTTGTGAAAATGTTCTTTTTTTAGTTTACTTAAAGTTTGTGTGTTCTTCAATTTTAATTTTTCTTTAACTAGCCATCGCACTGCATTTTTTCTATTGTTTATGTCATGCCAAAAGTAATCTGATACTTCGGAATGCTTTAATTCCCAAGGTTTTATTATGCCAGGGTAAATTACGTTACATATATCGTATATATTCGAATAATAAGAATGTAATGAAAGTAATTTTTGTTCCTTTATAATATCCCAATTTAACTTTTCTTTAATGTCCTCAATGCTCCATTGAAGTTCTCTTGCAAAAATATATTTCAAAGCATATACTCTGTTTTCTTCCTTCGTCCAATAATTTTGAGGTACCTTATCATGATTAAACTGCCAGGGTTGTGTAGATTGCAATATAAAATGTCCGGAAATTTCAATAAAAATATAATGTTAAGCTGTAATGGTTTTCTGTTCCATCATATTAGCAGATAAACCGTTAAAAATCCTTCTTGGATAATTGTTTATCCAGTGTTGTATTTGAG
>JAENWH010000519.1 GCA_016650135.1 Peptostreptococcaceae bacterium | reverse complement strand
CGAGTAATGTCTTTAAAGGCAAATGATGAAATCCCAGGTTGTAGGCATGAAGAACTGTCTCATTATTAGGATCAAGGGTTCCTGGAACTGCAACACCTATAGAACTAATATCCTCGTTATTAAATTTAGCAAGACTTAATAGTTCTGAAACCATACCTTTCATGACATCAAGAACCACCTTATGATTTTCTCCTCTGGGAAAGGGTCTGGTATTTTCCGACAGGATATTGAATTGATTATCCACCACTCCAGCCTTAATGTTCGTACCGCCTATATCAAAACCAATTTGTATCATCCTTTTCCTCTTTCTCTTTCTATTTCTCTTTCTATTTCCAAAGTTTCTCAGGATATATTCCATTATCTTTCATCTTCTTTAATGCATCAACAACACCTTGCTTATCTTCATGATATGTTACGCCATACCATTTATCATGTGATCGCAATACTTTTACTGTAGCCTTATCTTCCTTTAATAATTTATCAACTGCAAGAGGTAGAAAGAATTCTCCTTTTAATGGGTTCTCTTTAAATATTTTATCTAAAGCACCTGGAAACATTTTTATCATTTCGTCCATGAAACTTTTTGTAAAACCCCAGAAATTCATAGAAACTGACGTTCCGGGATCAACGGTTTCCCAAAACTCTTCATTTTCAGTAAACTGTATTTCCCCTTGTCTCCACATGATTTTTGTTCTTTCAACAATTCCCTTCAAAAAATCATCATCCGTTGTTTCACAAACACCTCTTGCCACGTGACCGTTTTCAGTCAAGGTATTCTCCAAATCATACCCTATCATACAATATCTGTATTTCTCATCATCCTTTACCTCAATCAGGAAATCATACATACTTTTATACGCTTCTGCACCATAAAAATCATCTGCGTTTATAACTGCAAAAGGTCCATCAATTAAACTTCTGCAGCTCATTACTGCATGGCAGGTTCCCCAGGGTTTAACCCTTTCTTCAGAAACCTGATAACCTTTTGGAATGTCATAAATATCTTGAAAAGCAAAAGTTGTTTCAATATTTCTTCCTGGTCTTTTATCAATTAGTTCCTGAAAATCTTTTTCCAGTTCTTTCTTTATAACAAAAATAACCTTTTCAAATCCTGCCTGTACGGCATCATAAATTGAAAAGTCTATAATTAATTCTCCATTTGTTCCAACTGGATCCATTTGTTTCAGCCCGCCGTATCTACTTCCCATTCCGGCTGCCATAACGATCAACACTGGTTTATTCATTGTAAATTTCTCCCTTCAAATAAAGCCCTGTTTTAAATGCAAATTTCTGAATTCTTATTATTAATTTTACATTAATTAATTGTGTATTACAACTAATTGTCATATAATTGAGTTGTAGGAGAAGATAATATGACGATAAAATTAGATATAACACCAGAAAAGCTGTTTATCATTGGATATATTGGAAGCGATCGGGTGAGTGTCGGTGAAAAGGCAGCACATTTACTGGGATATGAGCTTCTTGTCCTTGATGATTTAATCGTTAAAAAAGACGGAAGACCACTGAAAAAAATAATCATGTCAATGGGAGAGCACGAATATCGTAATAAAGAGTATGAAATCCTCGAAGAATATTCCAGGAAAAAGAATTTTGTCATGGTTTGCGGTGATGGCATTATTTTAGATGATATGTGTATCGCTATCTTAAAAGACAATCCCACTTTATTTGTTGAT
>JAENWH010000259.1 GCA_016650135.1 Peptostreptococcaceae bacterium | reverse complement strand
TCCGGATATTAAGCTTTTTTATAATGGAGACTTTGATTTTGGCGGGATTACGATTGCAAACAGGATGCTTTATAGATTTGGCGGCAGCGTATCCCTGATTCATTACGACAAAGAAACATATGAATCAATCACATCGGAAGTGAGGGTGAGTGATGACAAAGTGCGGGCAAAGTTAGAGAGAATACACCCGGAGTTAAGAGAAATCACAGAAGCGATAGCTGAAAGGGGAATTGCCTGTTACCAGGAATCAATAATCGAGAGACTAATTGGATTTATCAGCTAGGGCCTGGTGGCGCACTTTGGACGGGGAAGGCACGCGGGGGAAGGGATTGACTGTTATATCGCCGAATACAATAATGAACTGCCTCTTCATGATTAAGGCTAAGTATGCCGGAAATCCCGACGAACTGCCCCCTGATGGTAAAGAATATAATACAAAGTTCAATAACACAAACATTTTTTAAAACAGTACAAAATAAACTTCACTTCGCAATATTACGTTCCGAGTAAATATTCTATATTTACTTGCGAAAGGAACACCTTTCTTTTACAATTATGTTGAAAATAAAAAAGGGGATTTTGTGATGAAAATTTTTATATTGGGATTTCTATGTGGGGTTTTACTTGCTGTTCCAGCAGGGGTTTATGCATCCAACCAGATAAGCGCTTATTTATTTCCGAGTAAAATTACAATTCATGAAGATGGTCTAACAACCAATTTCGATTCAGCCGGCAAACCATTCATTAATTATAACAACAGGGTTTATGTACCGCTTCGCGCATTTTCCGAAGCGATGGGGAGATACGTTAATTTCGAGTCGGCATCTGCCACAAATGGAAATATTAAAGTGGCTGGCTTGATAAAGATTAATAAGGACGTCTCCGGGAAGACTGTTTCTTTTGCAAATCAGTGTGTGATCAGTGTATAGTGCATAATTAAAATGGAAGAAAGAGAAATAAAAGGAGGCAGATGAAATGGTAAATAAGATTCTGTTGTTAGGGAATAAGGAGTTATATGAAGTAAGTGTAAATGTGGAAAAAGAAGAAATTACTGGTCTAAAGAGTGTAATTGGTGATTTGCATGATACCTTAATGGATTATCGTAACAGATATGGTGCAGGACGCGCGATTGCAGCGCCTCAAATTGGAATAAAAAAGAGAATGATTTACATGTATGTTGATAAGCCAGTTGTATTCATCAATCCTGTTTTGGAATATCATGATGATGAGAAGATGAAAGTTTTGGATGATTGCATGTCTTTTCCTGGCTTATATGTATATGTGATGAGGCATAGAAGGTGTACAATTAAATATTATGATATCGACTGGAAGGAATGTGCTATTGAACTAGATGCTGATTTATCTGAATTACTACAGCATGAATATGACCATTTGGATGGGATACTGGCTACTATGCGTGCAATTGATAATCAATCCTTTGTTATGAAAAAATGAGGAAAGAACTGACGAAATTACTGCAACAATGCTGGCAAACCAGGAAAATTATTATGCAAGAAGGTATAATCAAGTTATATCCCCATATGACGTTCTGATTACCCATACAATTGAGAAGGATTTGATTATGAAAAAATGTATTTTGCTACCGGACTCATTTAAAGGAACCATGACTTCAATTCAGGTTTCAACTATTATGAAAGAGGTTATACTGGATCACTGGCCAAATTGTGAAGTGATCTCTATACCTGTTGCGGATGGCGGAGAAGGCACGGTAGATTGCTTTCTCCAGATTTTGGGCGGAGATAAGATAACTCTTAGAACTAAAAATCCGTATATGGAGGAGATTGACAGTTTCTATGGGTTAGCTGGAGATGTAGCAATTATTGAGATGGCTGCATCGGCTGGTCTGCCTTTGGTGATGGACAGACTAAATCCTATGGAGACAACTACTTATGGGGTAGGGGAACTTATTGCTGATGCGATTACACATGGCTGTAAAAAATTAATCATTGGACTAGGCGGAAGTTGCACAAATGATGCAGGTGCGGGAATGGCTGCAGCGTTGGGAACGAAATTTTATAATGCAAAGGGAGAAAGTTTTATCCCTTTGGGCGGAACACTGCCAAAAGTTAAGAGAATAGACAAAACGGAAACGGAAATGATAACAAAAGGGTTAGAAATTATAGGGATCTGTGATATTGATAATCCCCTGTATGGCAAACAAGGTGCGGCATATGTTTTTGCGCCTCAGAAGGGTGCTGATCAGCCAATGGTTGAATTGTTAGACAGCGGACTCAGGAGTTTTGCCGCAGTAATACAAAAGGCATCAGGAGTTGAAGTGGCTAACATGAAGGGTGCAGGGGCTGCGGGGGGCATGGGGGCTGGTGTTTTTACATTTCTTAATGGTAAACTGAAACAAGGAATCAATACAGTTCTGGATCTGGTGGAATTTGAAACGCTTCTGGACGGATGCGACGCAGTGTTCACAGGGGAAGGACGTCTGGATTCCCAAAGCTTTTCCGGAAAAGTAATTGCAGGTATTGCACGTCGGGCCAAACCCTACAATATTCCAGTAATAGCCGTTGTCGGCATTATGGATGAAAACATGTCTGAAATTTTCAATGAAGGGGTGACCGAAGTTTATGAAACAGGCCGTGGACGCGATAACTTTGCGGAGATTAAAGCAAAATGTATCGAGGATTTACGCCTGACCCTAGAGAATATTCCTATGATAAGAAAAAATAAATCCCAGTCAAAAGATATTAATAGAATGTAAAATCAATACATGCTATAATATTCATGAACATAAAACTATGTTGGAATCGGTAAATGCGAGTTTGCACTTGAAACGTTTCCTGAAAAAGAGTTAAGCGCATAACCGACCGAATCAGGTCGGTTTTTTTGTTTAAAATGTGAAAAAAGGGAGAGAATTATATGAAAAGAAAAATGGCTGTTTTTAATTTAATTGCCCCTGTTTATGGTCTGTTTTACGATCATCAGAAAAAAAATTATACGGCAAACTTAGAAATACTGCAGAAGGTAATAGATTTGTCCAAATATAAAAATATCATTGATGTGGGTTGCGGCACTGGGGCACTTTGCTCTGTGCTGAATCAAAAGAGACTTTTAGTCACGGGCGCGGATTCATCTCAAAGAATGCTGAAAATCGGGGCAAAGAAACCGGAAAATAAGGGAGTTGAATTTGTTCGAGCCGATGCTCTCGGGAGGTTGCCATTTGAAGAAAAAAGTTTTGATGTTTCTGTGGCATCCTACGTGGCCCACGGATTGAAAAGGCATGAAAGAAAAATTATGTACGCGGAGATGAGCCGTATTACAAAGCATGTGGTCATTATCTACGATTACAACGAGAAACGGTCAGTGATGACGAACATAGTGGAATGGATTGAGGGTGGAGATTACTTCAATTTTATCAAAAAAGCCAAGACCGAAATGAAGAAGTCTTTTCGGGAGGTTCACGTAATAAATGCTGGCGTTCGGGGAGCATGGTATATTTGCGTGCCTTTCGATAAAACTTTAAGAACTTGACCCCTGATTTTGAATTACCAGGAGGTAACTGAGTGCTTAAAAAAGGACTGAAATATAACGTTGTTACTGTTCACACACAGCCAAAGCTAAATAGAAATCATAACCACAAAAAAGCCAAAAAATAAAGTGTCAAAAATGCTGCAAATCCATTGAATTTACAGCATTTTTTGATGCTTTTCTATTGCATTATTACGTGTTACGTATTATGATATACATATAACAATTTAAGGAGGAAATATATGGCAATTATTCATCAGCACGACAAACGTTCCGGAATTACAT
>JAENWH010000125.1 GCA_016650135.1 Peptostreptococcaceae bacterium | reverse complement strand
CTGGTAATTTAAGTAAATATTTAAAAAAATATATAAAAGCAAAGATAAATGTCCTTTCGGGTTCGAGTCCCTCACTTTGACAAAAAATAAAACAAGACACCAAACAGGTGTCTTGTTTTATTTGGTGAGGCATGAGGGACTCGAACCCCCGACCGACAGATTCGAAGCCCTAAAAAGGGCTATTTATCAACATTTACAGGTGATTATATACTATCAGAACATATCATATTCTATCAAGTGTATTCATTGACTTTTATATAAATAATGCCCTAATAATGCCCTGAAACTAATTATCATTATATAGGAGTAGAAATATATATAATAATATATTAAAAAATGCCTTTATAAGGGCATATGGACATATTGGACAATATATCTATATAACAAATACTATGGACAAAATGGACAAAATTCAGTATATGAACGACAATAAACATTTATGACAAGATATTTATTCAGGGCATAAAAAAGACAACCGGTTAAGATTGCCTAAGTTAAATGCTATTTAGCTTCTCTATTAGGGGTTGATATATTGGCAACCTTTTCTATTGCCATCTGTTCAGCAGTCTTAATTGAATGAGAGTAGATTCTTGTTGTGGTAGCCGTTGAACTATGTCCGGCCATCTTGGCAACGGTAGGGAGAGGAACTCCTTGCATAATCATTAAACTTATATTTGTATGCCTTAAAGAGTGAACGTTAAAATCTTCCAAGCCTTCTCTTTTGATAAACTTCTTTAACCATTGTCTAGGCGTTTCAGGATGCATTGGTATTCCGTTAGCTTGAACAAATAATCTATTAGACACCTCAAAATCTTTGCATTTTTTTGAACAATATACATTACCATTATTCTTGCTGCATTCATGATGATTTTCACAATACTTTTCTTTGGTGTTTAAACTGTTTGATCTCCATAGCGTTCCAAGCCTTAACTGTTCAGAAGATTGGTAGGCTTTATACTGTTTTAATAGAACCATTATTTCCGGAATTACCTGTATAGTTCTTTCAGAAGTTGAGTTTTTCGTTTCTTTAGTGAAGATCCCCATTCCTGGTATATATTGGCTACTCTTGTTTACTGATATAAGACAGTTATCAAAATCAATGTCTGCCCAGTCAAGGCCAAGTAGCTCCCCATTTCTGAACCCGGTATAAAGCGCCAGTGCGAAAAAGGTTCTATATTGAATATGCTCCCTTGTTAGCAGCTCAAGAAACTTAATTGCGCCATTATCGTCAAGGTACTTAACTTCATATCTTTTTTTCTTCGGCATTTCTAGTCCTTTGCCTAAACAAATATTACTTGAGATAATATCCCATTGAACAGCCCTTGTTAATATAGTTAATATAAGTCTATGATAATGAATAATCGTATTAGCTGACTTCTTCTTTTCAATTTTCTCAATAACAGTATTGCCATCCGTATCGGTTGACTTCTTTTGAGTAATCTTGACTTCATCGGATAATCTATTATATAGAGTTTGTAGATGCTGTTTTTTTAATTTAGTAAGTGGTATATGACCTATTTCATTGTTAATAGTAACAAGAAGCCTTTTGGATTCAGAAACATATTTAGGGCTTAAGTTTTTGGTAGCATATTCAATCCATTTTTCGGAAAAGTCAATAAATCTTACAGTATCGAATATTTGTCCTTCTTTGACCTTTTTCTCAAAGTCAACCATCACTTTGTTAAGTTCCTTTTCTTCTTGTCTAGGAGTTAGTCCTTCAGGAACCTTCCAAGTCAAAGATTCAACTATTTGCTTGCCGGTGACATCATAGCCATTCCCAACTTTAATTCTGCAAACAAAACCATTTTTTCTTTTTATCTTTTCAAAACTAGCCATTATTTCTCCTTTCCATAAGCTATAAAATGCCCTTTTATAATATCTTCTCTATGGTCAGAATAACACTTGTTAACAGTTTCTTCACTCCAGACACCAATTACCTTGCCCAAGCGATACAACTCATAATCATACCGGTTTTCGCCATAAACTCCATATGTGTTACTACCAATTTCAATTAATCAAGACGAACCCAAATACATGGCAATGCAGATATATGAACGTAGAACCCAAATACTTTTAGATGATGAATCAGACCGCCTGGCCGATTGGTTCGAGATGTTGCTTGATAGTGTAGAGCAAGACAAGAGCATGGAAGAGTACATTATGGCTAGTAATACCTTTCTAAACACAGAACGCATAAAGGGCTTTATAAGGGCAATTAAAGGCATTGAAAAGGAAGCAAGGGCAGAGTATTAAAGAATATAGAAAGAAAAATTTAGTTAAACTGAGACCATTTTTTTAAGGATCAACTATATATAATAGAACATCTTGATATTCCAAATATTTGGGGATAACAAATGGTGACTTAATGATTATCTAAAACAAAAACTTGAAATACTTTAATCTTGTGGTAAAATTAAATCATTATCCTGCTTCTTAATGAGTAAAAGTTGTAAGCGGGGGTTGACAAGGTGTGATATAATTAAAATATAATAAAAAAATGGAGGAATTAGTAATGGAAGTAAACAATATCATAATATGCGATTCTGTCGAAAATGTACCGGGACCAAATGGAAACGTGCCTAAACTAGTGATGCCATATTCAAATATAGTATTGAACGCATTTCCAAACAATCTCACTTTTACAATATTTATTACCTTGGAGGGATTGCCAAGTGAGCCAGGTTTTTTTGATGTGAATTTTTATAACCCAAATTGCAAAGAAGCGTCACTAATGAATTTTAAAATACCATTTGATGAAACAAATATGGAATTAGTTAAAGAAAAACCATTTCCAAACATTTCTCTTTCAATTGATGCCCGTAATTATTGTTTTGCCGAACCGGGTAAATATGTAGTCGAGATTTTATTTGGAGAAAAAATTCTTGCCGAACGAAAAATAAACATACACAAAGCAAAGTAAATATGAAAGAATAAAGAAGGAAAAAAAGATGAAGACTATTCCAGAAGCAGAAAAAAATCATTTTTTCGAATTGCCTTTAGAAGATAGAATTAACATTCTTAAGAATGTTTTATTTAGTTTGAATAAAAATGCCATTGAATCACGCTATTTTGAAATAGAGGATCGCGTAGATGAGGAGTACTGTGAAAATGGCAAATAGTACAATCTATTGGAATGGTAACAACTCAAGTGACTTACCAAAAGATATTCTTGTTGATACAAATGTATTTCTTAACCTTTTAAGCATTGATGATTATCGTAAAGATATATCTAAGATATTTTTGAATCACTGCATAAATAATAATATTTCATTATACTTTTCCGGAATTCATGAATCTGAATTAAGGCACAAACTGATGTTGGCGCGCACTAAAAAATATGCAAAGGACATCCATAACATAGATTATGAACAAGTATTAAAATATAAGGGGCCTGGAGGATATAAATATTTTTATGAGGATATTGAAAAATTGGATTGCCAATCAAAACTAATTGTATCAGGTCAAATTAATATTATTATAGATGAAATTAAAAAAGTCACTCAATTACTACCAGCCAACTTGGATAGTAGTTCATTTGAAAAATTAAAGCAACTTCGTCAAACGGTTCCATTTGAAGTTGAAAATAACGATTTGTTGGCAATTATACATGCTGAAGAATATGGTATTAATACTGAAGTGTCATTTGATGCCGGACTTAAACATATAAATAACTTCAATTTAATAAAACTTGTGCCCGATACAACTAGGGTATTGCCTTCTGTGCAAGCAATACCGTTTTCAGAGGGTTGCATTTATTTGTAGGGGAATAATATATAATGGCACCTAGGGGAATTTCTTTAGGTGGTCTTTTAAAATTGATGTTTGAAAAAAATACACATAAATAAGAGCTTGCCGAAAGGTAGAAGCTCTTTTTTTATTGAATAGTATTATTACTACAAGCATTCATGAAGTTCCATCTGTTTACGTTCCAAAATTTCTAATAACAATTCTTCTATTATTTCTTTTTCCGGAAAATCATCTCTTTTGGCAAGTACAATGTCCCAAACTTTACTCAAAGCAAGAAGTTGTTCACTAATAATTTCAACCTAATCTATATTTATTAAATCACCTCCAATAAATGAATATTAACAATTCCAAGATAATTAGTATATACAACTAAACAAATAGAATAATTATTAAATAATAACAATATAATAATTTTTATAAATAGTTATTGACTATATGATGTGATATACTAGGATATAAATAGAGATAGAAAAAAAGGAGGATATACAAATGGGAATTGAAAACTTACCGGACATTACAACAGTAAAGCAATTAGCTGAATTTTTACATGTAAGTGAGTTAACAATAAAAAGGGCTATCAAAGCAAATGAATTAGAAGCCTTTAAGGTTGGTAGAGATTGGAGAATTGAAAGAGAAAGTGTATTGAAGTGGGTAAAAAAATAGCACTGATGTATTGAAAATAAAAGTGAGTTATTCATAAGCCTGGAAGCAAAGAGAATAACCCACCATCACAAGGCAACCCAAAGGGCAGACCTGTAACCCTTATTATATTAAACTTACAGGGATAAAGCAATGATAAGGAGTAAAATCATGAGAGAAGTTACAACCACAAGAAAACTACAACACCCACCGTATTCGAATTTTATTGGTTACTTAAAAGAAAACAACATTAAAGCCCAAGAGGTAGCCGACATAATAGGGAAAAGGGCAGCAGCAGTAACAAAGAATAACAACGGTTACACAGATTATTCTTATCCAGAAGTAATGAAGATATGTGAGCATTTTAAAATCAGCGAAGACACATTTAAACCAAGTAATAAGTTTAATTATGCTACAGAGTTTGAGAAGGTTTTAAAGGATCTGTTTAGAATTAATTATATTGAAGAGAATGGCCACGAGCCGATTAACCTTGAAGAGGAATACCAGACCCAGAAGAAACGCATGGATACCAAGCAGGAAGAACGGAAGAAAGAGAACCAATCAGCATATTTCGAAAGGAAGATGGTAGAAAAAGAAGCACGTGACGAAAAGGAAAAGAACGCAAGCGAAGAATATAAACTAATCGATAAGCAAATATACCCTGGTGAAGCTATAGACGTATTAAAAGAAATCCAAGACATAGACGGAACCACAGATACAACCTGGATTATGGCAAAAGCTTTTTTATATGGCCTAGCGGTCGGGGTAAGAAAAGAAAGAAGCAAGAAAGCAAAAGTAGTCTAAAGGAAATAAGGAGGGTATTGATATGAAAATCAATCCATTTGTCAGCTACTTTCTTATAATTATTACTTTAATCGTGTTATCGCAACTTCCTATAACCAAGCCGTTAATGTTTGCGTTAGGCACTATATACCAATATGGTATATACATATTTTTAGGCGGAGTTGCAGTAATAGCATTAGTGGCTTTATTTATTGATAGAAAATAGCCATAAATTAAAAAAGAGCCTTAGATGGTTCTTTTTTTATGGGCAGTTGTGTTAATCGCTTTGCGCATAATTACCAAAACGGATAATAAACGGCCGTACCGGTAAACCAAAATCCAATGCCACCTATTAAGAGCCAATAAGGAACAGTTATCCATATAAAAGTCCATACAATAGTTCCTAATTCAATCTCTGGAATTGCATGTTGGGGTTCTTGACCTTCGCGAAAAGCTAATATGATGATCCCTAAATACGCAGGCAATGATAAAAACACAATGAATATTTTCAACCAAGATAACATATTAATTCCTCCTGTTTAATAATATTGCTATAATCATTATTTAAGCATTAGTTTTAAGATGAGATATTAAATTAGTTTAATCATCTAAAAGGTATTATATAACTATTGACAAATATTAGCCGTATATTTAATGACGTCTAATATGATTAGAATATAAAATTTCCTTTCATATATAATCATATATGTTTATAGAATGGATTTTGTCCATTTTGTCCACAATATCTGCTATAAGTATATTAGAAATAGACCAATATTTAAGACGTTAATGCCCCGATAATGTCCTAAATATAAACCCAAAAAAGTAAAAACCCTACAACAAAGTAGTTGCAAGGCATATACATGGTGAGGCATGAGGGACTCGAACCCCCGACCGACAGATTCGAAGTCTGCGACTCTATCCTCTGAGCTAATGCCCCAAATTCGGTACGAGATTTATTATATATGATAAACAGGGTTAATGCAATTAGGATATTCATAAACT
>JAENWH010000045.1 GCA_016650135.1 Peptostreptococcaceae bacterium | reverse complement strand
GTATTTACGCCTATTGAAAGCATAACATAATCCTGTAAAACAAGCAATAAAAAAGCCTAGAAATCAGTTAGATTTAAGGCTTTTTTTGAAGCATATTCTGTTTAAAATCAATTTAGGTGTAAAGATATAGGAAGTTCACAATAATATAATTTGGACAAAATATCATATATGATTAGGCCTATTTTCTTAATCTTAAATATCTAAATAAATTAGAGCTTGTACAAACATGTTTTGTTTTCAAGCTTCAACCTTATAAAAGATTACTTCTTTAACCTGCAAAAAAAAATGCCTCCAAAGAGATGCCAAATATTTTTTGTTTCATATTATATATTCATCAATGTATCTTATTCCTTGAAAGATTAAATCCATTTTTTTTGAGCTTCCAAAATTGTAATCTTCTCACTTGTATGTCCTTCAAAATTACGTATTTTTCTGATTCGATGGAAAATTCCAATAAAATCCTCTTTTGGTTTGATGCAATATCATTTTTTAGATGATCAGAATTTAATTCAACATAGCTAATTAGGGGTTGCTGAACAAAAGCGGTTATGCGCTGATTATCAACCCTTTTATCATAATCCTGAACATGAAAATGATGTTTTTACACGTTTCTAAAATTGGCAGCAAAAAGACGCGCAGTCTTTTTGCCAGATTCATCACTATAAACTTCAGATGAATGCTGGTTTCACTTGTTTCCTTCAGTTTGGCATATATCCGGCCAAGGCCGTAAGTTCGTTTGCTTTCTCCAAACTTGCTTTCAACCGCGTTACGTTTACCTGCTTCCATCTTTTCCTGCAGGCACTGTTTTCTATACACTTGTTTGTCTTTGTGTGGTCTGCCAAGTTTCGGGCCATTCATGCTGATACTGTTCTTCTTGCAATAAGCTAGGTTGTCTCTGGTCCTGTATATCTTGTCCGCCAATATCCTTTCAGGATAAAAACCGGTATAAAACCGGTATCTTTCTGCGGTTTCCTGCAGCGTCGTACCCTCATTGTACGCATCCCAGGAAAGGCGTTCTATGGCTGCAAAACCATCTACCATGCTGATGGAAACCTTAGCACCGAATTCGACTGGGGCATTTGCTTTTCCTCGGACTATCGGTCTGACCCATGACTGGGATATACTCACATGTTCAGCAGCCCCTAATTAATTCTTGAATTATTTAATTTGAGTTTTACCCTTAAAACAATTTCACATGCTAGTGGAAAATTAAATATTGTTGCTGGGGTTATATACCCTTCTCCAATACTTCTAATGTAAGCGTCAAATACTACATCTATCATTTCTTCTGGATTAGTATCCATAAATTCATGATCAAACTCACTATCCATATAACTAACTTCCATTACTTTGAAATCAGTTTTAAATTTGGTGTCTTTTTCATGATTATCCAGTATTTTTTGATACTCCCCTAAAACATCTTTATATTTTTCTCCTGGTATCCATCTTCTATCAACTTGAATTACACCTTCTCCACCTCACTGTTTTTTTCTTGCATTAATTTTAGCAAGATTTGGGGGAACTGTATAGTTTGTGGCGAAAAATTATATGCTTTATTTTACCATTCACATATTCCAGCTTGGCTCTTTTATAGCCGCCATGGCCATCATCATGCATGCAAGACCACCTTTCATGTCAACAACACCTCGAGCAAACATTCTGCCATCCTGTATCTTTATTTCATATGGATTTCCCGGCATGTCATAAGGTGGAACAGTGTCAGTATGTCCTGTCAATAAAAGGGTTTTTCCCATACCCGTGCCTGTACCCTTCCCCTTCCCCTTCCCCTTCAATCTGGCAATAACATTGCATCTTCCATCACAAACCGGTATTATTTCTGCTTCAATACCTTCTTTTACAAAAAAATCGTATATATGATTTGCAACTTCGGTTTCCTGATTTTCGATTCCCTCGTGGCTGGGGCTGCTTACTAATTTCTTGATTAATTCAATGGTTTCCTTTTCAGAAAAATGCTCTTTAATCATTCGGTCTAAATCTTCAGACATTTTATAACCTCCAATAATAATTCTTATACGTTGCCCCGAATCTAATTGTTTTTCCAGACTTTTCACCCGAATCGAATTGCTTTTCCAGGCTTTTCACCAGTTAATATTCCCTCTTCAGCAACTATTATGCCATTCACAATAACAAATACAATTCCTTCTGGTACCAGAGAAGGGTGTTCAAAATCGGCCTTGTCCTGGATTTTGTCCGGATCAAAAATAACAATATCCGCATCATTCCCAAGATTCAAGTTTCCTTTTTTTGTAAGCCCCAGCCTAGCAGCAGGCATTGCTGTCATCTTAGATAACGCCGTCAGTAATGGCATACTTTTTTTCTCTTTTACATATAAAAAAAGCACCCTTGGAAATGTACCGGCAGCTCTTGGATGTCCTTGCCCCAAATGCATTAAACCATCGCTTGCTATCATTACCAATGGACTAACGAGTGCCTTTTCAACTTCTTTTTCATCCATAACAAATGCTACCACTAATGTATCCGGCTCATTCTTTCTCAAATATTCAAATATCTCCTTTGTACAGTATTTCCCAGCATATTTTCCTTCTGATACTAAAATAGAATCGTAATCCTTACCCCATCGTCCAAAACAGTCTCCATCAAAAACCGCAGTCCCAATATATGTACTAAATGCATTATATGGGTAGCAGTCTGCCATAACATCAATCCCAATAGAGCGAGCTTTTTCAAGCAGTCTAAGGCTTTCATCCATCATGCCAAAAGCTGTGCAGCTTCCAATATGTGATATTTGCATTGGGACGCCTATAACCCAACTAATATAGATTAACTCTTTGATTGCCTCCATGCCTTCATTTGCATCATAACGATAATGTGCAGACATCATTTTACCAGGATATTCAATCAATATTTTTGCTATTTCAATCATTTCATTGGTTGTGCTTCCCGGTGTATATTCAAGCCCAAATGAAAGTCCCAAGGCTCCCGCCTCTAATCCGATGCGAATAAGATTTTTAACTTTTTCGATTTCTTCCTTTGTTAACGGTTTATAGTTGTCATTAGCGCCTATCTTTTCTCTAAGATTGGAATAACCCAGATATGCGCCAAAATTTAAGGATATTCCCTGTTTATCTACCGTACTGAAGTACCCTTCAATATCATCCATACGGATACCGCAGTTTCCTCCAATACAAGTCGTTACACCCATTAAGACCATATTCTTAAAGATGTCTTCCTTGATGGTTTTTTCGCCATCATCTTCATGAAGCTGGTCCTCGTGCATATGAATATCAATAAATCCAGGTGAAACCACCATTCCTGAAGCGTCAACTGTTTTAATCCCTGTTAATTCCGTTTGACTTATTGATTCGATTATGCCGTTCTTAATCCCTATATTGCACTTTTTAAATAGGCCATTTTTCACATCAGCCATATTCCCATTATTTATTACCAAGTCAAACATAACTAATTCCTCCAAAATTTTTTTTACTTTTTATCGAACTCATTCTTCATTCTTTCCTGGACATCGTTGGACGTAATAATATCATAGGCAGTCATGGCCAGAGCACAAGCTCCTCTGTATAGTACCTGCTTTCCGCTTTCTGAAATTGTTTCTGCTGCAAATTCTCTTGTGTGCGGTACAAGGTCTTTATTTCCAAATCCCAACCAGGGGTGTATGGCAGGAACGACGTGACTGACGTTCCCCATATCCAGTGATCCCAGGGAGTCCCCCGGCGGTCTGATTTCTTTTTCCCCAAGTTCCATTAAATTATTATTAAACAAGTCTGAAAGAATTTTGTTGGTTCTTAGATTGTCATAAGTAGTTTCATAATTTGAAATCTTTACCGTAGCGCCTGTCATTATTGCTGCACCCTGAGCTATAGCGACAACTTTCTTAATTACTTCCTCATTTTTTTCTGCTGTTTCTGATCTTATGTAAAATTCTGCAACAGCTCGTTCAGGAACAATATTTGCTGCCAGTCCTCCTTCTGAAATAATCCCATGTATTCTTACATCACTAGTGATATGTTGACGTATTGCATTTATTCCATTAAAAAGGAGTATAACAGAATCCAATGCATTAATTCCCTTTTCAGGTGCTTGCGCTGCATGGGCCGTTTTCCCTATATATTCAAATTTTAAAGCGCTTAATGCTAATGATTTTCCGCTTTCTTCTGTTAAGGGACTTGGATGAACCATCATCACTGCCGTTATCCCTTCAAATTCCCCACCTCTTACCATTTTAACTTTAGCTCCGCTTGTTTCTTCTGCAGGGGTTCCTAAAACAACAATACTTCCACCAATTTCATTAATAACAGACTTTAAAGCAATTCCCGCTCCAAGACTCATTGTTGCAATTAAATTATGACCACAGCCGTGTCCAATTCTTGGAAGAGCATCATATTCACAAACGAATGCTATTTTGGGTCCTTTTTTACCGGAATCGTAAGTGCCGCGAAAAGCTGTGTTTATTTCATAAATGCCAGTCTCTACTGTAAACCCATGATTTTTTAAATTTTCTTCCAGAATAGCGGAGGCTTTTTTTTCCAAATATCCCACTTCAGGATTTTCATAAAGATAGTCTCTGATATTTTTTAATTCATCCATTATCTGGGCAACTTCCGCTTTTATTTTTTCTTTCATTATAGCGGTACCTTCCGCTTTTATTCTTTCTTTCATTATCGCACCTCTGTAAAAGGCGGCAGTAACAAAATAATTTTGACACATACCGCCTTCAATATTAACTAATAATATATTTATTTTTTTTTAGAAAGGTCCATACCCAATAACTACAGATATTGTCACAAGAATTGCTCCTATTGCTGACCAAATTAAAAATAGTGGCCACATAAACTTGACCCATTTTTCCCACGCAATTCCACCTATCGCTATTGCAGCCATAAAGTATCCAGATGTGGGATTTATTACATTAGAAAATCCATCACCAAATTGGAAAGCTAATACTGCTGATTGTCGTGAAATACCAACCAAATCAGCCATCGGTGCCATAATTGGCATTGAAGCTGCCGCCTGACCACTTCCCGAAGGAATTATAAAGTTAATGAAAGATTGAGCAATAAACATTCCTACACCACCCAATGTAGGAGGAAGCCCCTGAACCAAATTAGCAGCGCTAAAAATAATTGTATCCATTATTTTTCCATCTTTCATTACTACCATAATGGATGTAGCTAATCCGATAACAAGTGCACCATATACCAGTGATTGTGCGCCTTTAACAAATTCTTCAGCGATTATGTTTGGTTTTAACCCTCCTACCAAGCCTGCTAATATTCCCATAATCAAAAACATTGCTGCTAATTCAGTGATATAAAATCCTAATTTTACTACTCCAAACGTTAAAATTATTAATCCAATAATGAATACTAAAAATACTAATTTGTGTTTGATAGTAAACTCAGAAGTCTCTCCAAGTGAAAACTCATCGTGTTTAAGTTTATCTTGCTCATAAGTTATACTTAATTCGGGATTTTTGTGTACTTTGCTTGCATACCTATAAACATATATTATCCCCACTGATACAATTATTGCATAGCAAACAAGGCGATAGGCAATGCCAGAAAATAAAGGCAAACCGGCTATTCCTTGAGCTATACCTACTGTAAACGGATTCAGGAAGGCACCAGCGAATCCCGCTCCTGCTCCCAACAGAACAATCGCAGTTCCCGTGATTGTATCAAAGCCTAATGCGAGTGCTAAAGCAATAACAATCGGATAAAATGGCAGAAGTTCTTCAGCTGATCCAAGAACTGCACCTGCCAAAGAAAATACAAGCATTAATACTGGGATTATAAATTTTTCCTTGCCTTGCATTCGCTTTACTACATGTCCAATGCCTGCATCAATTGCTCCCGTTCCTTGAAGTATTCCAAATGACCCCCCTATGAGTAGCACAAAGAATATAATATAACCGGCGGTTTCCATTCCTTTTGGTATTGCTGTAAATATATCAAAAACTCCTGTAGGATTACGGGCTACTTCATGAAAGCTATCTGCGACTACAAAAATTCTTCCAGTGGCTGGATCTTCTGCACGATCAAATTCTCCGGCTGGTACAAAATATGTAAGCACCGACACTAAAACAATCACTAAAAATAGCAACACATACGTATGAGGGACTTGAAACCTTTTCTTTTTCTTTTCAATTTGGTTTTCCATAGTTTTCTCCTATATCATTCTCTATTTGCACATATTAATTATTAACTTATAATATATTTCTGATGCTTTAATGATTTCATCGGTAAAACAAAATTCGTCATTTGCATGAGCTTGATTAATATGACCTGGCCCAATAATGATGCATTTCGCATCCGTATGATTCGACAATAGCCCCGCATCGCTCCAACCAGGGAAGTCCCTAGGAGGCAATTCTTGTTTGATGACTTCTGCAACTATCTCTAGAGAATTTCGAACCAATTCATCATTAGCACTAATACTAAAAGGTTTATTGATCATGGATGCTGTGGAGTCTCTCATTGCGTTAATTGAATAGGTTCCTCCAAATCTTTGAGCCGCTAGATTTGCATATTCTTCAATTTCTTTATGTATCCCTTCTAACGTTTCATTTGGAAGCCACCTTCTATCAATCTGGACAATACAGGTATCTGGCACAATATTTGGGTCATCTCCGCCCATGATACGTCCTACATTTATACTCCCACTGCCTAAAAGTTCAAACTCTTTTTTTTGAATTTTGGTTTCTAATTCATTATAAATAAATTTGCAAAATTCTGAGGCCATATAAATTGCATTTATACCTTCCTGTGGTCTGCTGCCATGCGTTGCTTTTCCTTTAAACCTAACCTCAATCCATTCCATTCCTTTATGAGCTATACAAACTCTTAGACTCGTAGGTTCGCCTATAACCACATATTTAGAACTAACTTTATCTTTAATCATTTGTTCTGTTCCTTTAGAACATTCTTCTTCATCAATCACTCCTGCAAACATTACGGTTCTATTTAAATTTAAGCCTTCTCTTTTAACTGCCAACATGGCCGCTAGCATTGCAGCTATACCACCTTTCATATCAGCAGATCCTCTGCCATAAATTTTCCCAGATTTAATGAAAGGTTTAAATGGTTCATAATTCATAGTGAATCCCGGTACTGTATCTGTATGTCCATTAAACATCAAATGCGTTGCCTTATTATCACCTTCTATTTTGCCATATATGTTTGCGCGTTTTTCTGTAATTTCTTTTATCTCTACTGATATATTCTCTTTTTCTAATAGGTTTTGAATATATTGAACAACTTTTGACTCCTTATCTTTAGCGTCTTTATGACCCTCGATTGCTATAAGGTCCTTGGCTATTTCAATTATTTCATCTTCATTTATAAATTTAGTAATCTCCATAAATATTTGCTCCTTTTTTTTGCCTAAAATTATTTAAATTTCGATTATATTATTTTCTAATTTCACCTCCTTTAATGTCCTTTTAATGCTGAAGTAATTAATTCTCTTTTATATTTAAGGCAACACCCCCTTTAATTGAATTCAAATAAGTTGGTTATGTTGATTAGTTTAAACATATCAACATAATTATTAAAAAAAATGTATTCCTTATACAAGAAATTACACGTCTTTAAAGTAATTTTATCTTATCTCATAGTTATTTTAATGTTTGCAACATTAAATATAATATTTTAACGCTTATGGTTTAATCATAACTTTATTTAATAATTTGCTTTATATGTTTTTTATGTTGAACTATTTAATCATAACATCATAATTTTTAAAAAACTCATTAACTAACAAATTTTTATAAGCAAAATTCACTTAGAAAGTCCCAGAATTGGTAAAACTTAAAAACGTTCGTGACAACTTTTTTAATGTCCCCATATATATTGAATAATAAATTTCTGTTCCTTCTTTTCTAGCTGTGAGAATATTTGCTCGTTTTAATATTTGCAAATGATGTGATATTGTTGGACGTGAAAGAGTACATTTATTACTAATTTCCGTTGCATTTAACTCCTTTTTACCTATAATAAGTAAAATTCCTATTCTTGTTTCATCCCCCAAGGCTTTTATTACATCTATATCTATTCCATTTAGAAACATTCCCGACATTATGCCTCCCAATATCCTTGCTTTTAGAAAGGACCATAATTAATTACACTTGCTATTATTAAAATAATTATGCCCTCAATTAACCAAATAATATATAAGGGTGAAAACCATTTTACCCAATCTTTCCACTCTATATCTGCTAACGCTAAGGCTGCAATAACATATCCCGATGTAGGACTGATAAGATTTGTTAGTCCATCTCCAAACTGATAAGCAAGGACTCCAGCCTGCCTTGTGACACCTGATAAATCTGCAACCGTTTTCATTATTGGCATGGTTGCAGCCGCTTGGCCACTTCCTGAGGAAATAAACAAACTGATTATTATATTCACAATAAACAATCCTATCAAACTAACTGTTGGATTAAAACCCTCAATAGAACCAACCAATTTATGGATAATAGGATCCATAATGTTTCCATAAGTCATTATAACACCTACACCATTAGCAACTCCAATTATTAAAGCCCCGAAAACCAGGTTAGAAGCACCTTTTACAAATTCTGAGGATATCCTTCCAGGTTTGAGTCCACCAACAAGTCCACCAAATATTGTCATAATAAAAAAAGTGGTTGCTATCTCTAAAACATGAAATTTATATTTTAATATACCTACCAGTAAAAATATAAAAACACATATTACAGTTGCCGCAACTCTCTTTTGCTGGTTGCTTAAACCTGCGAGCGATTTTAAATCAATGTGAAAATCATTTTCATTTATATCATTCTCAATTTCTTTTTCGATTTTATCCGTATATCTTAAAACATAAATAATTGATGTTGTTAAAAATATTATATGTGCAAAAATTCTTAAGGTCATACCTGAAAACATTGGTAATTCTGATATATTCTGTGCAATTCCAGTTGTAAAAGGATTCAAAAAACCTGCTGCAAAACCGGAACCAGTTCCTAAAAGTAGAATTGCAACACCTGTTATTTTATCGTATCCTAACGCTATTGATACTGATATCACCAAGGGATAAAATGGCAATGCTTCTTCTGCGGTACCTAAAATTCCTCCTGCTAGTGAAAAAACTGTCATTATTATTATTATAAGAATCTTTTCTTTATCTTCATACATTCGAACCAAGCTACCAAAAAAAGCATCTATTGTACCCGTTGCCTGAATAACTCCAAGACTTCCTCCTATTATCAGGACAAACATTATAATCTCACTTGACTCCATTAATCCTTGGGGTATAGCTTTAAAAAATTCGAAAAACGACACCGGAGTTTTTTCTATCTCTATGTAACTATTTGAGACTATATAACTAATCCCAGTATTCATATCAACTTCTCTTTCATATGTTCCTGCTTGCAGAAAATATGAAGCTATACCCAAAGCAATAATAATATAGAAAAGTAGGACATAACTACTTGGTATTCTTTTTAACACAAGGTTCCCTCCATAAATTAAATGTATTTTGGAAGCATTCATAAAGTTATTATATCACATACTTTTCATTAAGCAATAGCTTACAGCATTATGGAAGGACAAACGCATCAATTGAAAATAATGGAAATCAAAAACACCAGAGGCTATCGGGCTTGAGGCACGATATGGCATCTGGTGTTTCTCTTTTATTTTTGGGTGCAGTCTGCCCTAAACACTAAAATTACTATGGCTATTCTATTTTGTTGCCTTATGGGCATTTTCTAAAGCGTTTTTAAGTGAATTCTCATCAAATGCATTCAATATCATTGCAAGAGAATCTTCAAAATCCCATGAAAATT
>JAENWH010000240.1 GCA_016650135.1 Peptostreptococcaceae bacterium | reverse complement strand
TGTCTCTTATTGCAGCAGGTCCAAATCTAGACCCTGTACGGTAGGTTGACGCTGTATCAAAAGGTATCCCTACAATAGCAACATCTACCCCTTCTACTTCTCTTACATTAGGAATTCTCATAAACGTTTTGATTCCACAAAATCTTGGTGATACTAATGAGTCGACAGGTTTAAATAAGATATTCATTTACTTCCTCCATTTAATTTATTGCTGATATAGCTTCCACATATATACATAGCAACATTTGTGCCAAACCGAAAAAAAAATCTTGAAGGTTTGAATTTCAAGACTTTTATTCTTATTTTTAAATTTAATTTTAAATTAAAATCAAGGCATGGCTGCACTTAATAATGATTTATGGATATTTATTTATGATTCTAGCCTTTTATATCAACATTTTCTTACTTCTAATGCAAGTGTGCACTACATGCCATTTTGCATTTTCCCATATTCATCAGGTTAATTTATATTTATGCAACTTTCTTCTCACTGTAGTTACATCTATTTGCAGAGTCTTTGATATTTTCTCTGCGGAAAGTTTTTTAGACAATAACTCTTCAAGTATTTGCTTTTCATACATTTCCATCATCCCTCCAAGCGAGTCACTATTACCAAATGTCAAATTCTGCTTACGTCGCATTATCATGTTAGGAATATCTTTAACTCCTATTTTTTCTTCCGTCGAAAGGATTACAATTCGCTCTATAATATTTTCTAGTTCTCTTACATTTCCAGGCCAATTATAATCCATAAGCTTTTCAATCGCTTCTAGCGATAGGCATTTATTAGTTCCGTACTTATCATTTATTTTTTTAATTCTCTGCAATATAACATTTGTAATATCTTCTTTTCTTTCCACAAGTGGGGGTATATGTATTGGTATAACGTTAAGTCTATAAAACAAGTCTTCCCTAAATTTGCCTTCCTTAACCATTTTTGACAAATCCTTATTTGTTGCAGCGATTATTCTAATATTAACTGAAGAAACTGTTTTTCCACCAACTCGTACAATTTCCTTATCTTGTACCAATCTTAACAGCTTAGTTTGAATTGGCAAAGGCACTTCGCCTATTTCATCCAAAAATAAAGTGCCTTCATCAGCCAGTTGTGCAAGACCCATTTTACCTCTAATATCAGCCCCCGTAAATGCTCCCTTTTCATATCCAAATACTTCCGATTCAAATAACGCATCAGGTATACTTCCACAATCGATCTTAACAAATGAGTTGTTCTTTCTAAGACTGTTATCATGTATAAATTTACTAATAACCCCCTTTCCAGTTCCTGATTCTCCCGTTATTAATATTGTAGAATCTACTTTTGCAACGCTTGCCGATATGCAAATAATTTTTTTCATAGATTTACTATTGCAAACTATATCTCCTGTATCCATCATTATAGAATGGAGTTTTTGCCATTCTTCTTGATATTTTTCTAATAAAAGATTACTTACCGAGATTTCATTTTTTAGCATATTTAGTTCTGTAATATCTCTTGAATTAATTATCACTTTATCAATAACACCATTTTTATATATAGGCATACCTGTAACTAAAACTTCATTTCCATTCTTGACTTTTTGCATTATGGTCACTGGGGCTTTAGTTTCTAAAACTTTCAATGTTACGGATTCAGAAAAATAACCCTCGTCAACCAATTGTCTTACGTTTTTATTACCTATGTCATCCGCACTTATTCCTTCGATTCTTTCACAGGCTTCATTTATCATTAATGTATACCCATCTTTATCCAGTATATGTAACCCATCAAAGGATGAATTAAAAGCTATACTTAATGTCTCAAGTTGTTCTTCCAGAAACTCTATACTTTTATTATTCATTTTTACATTTCTCCTTTACTATTGATTAATCCAGTCTATGTCAAATCCAAACATTAAGTGACGCTTCATTTAAACCATTATATCAAAGATTACAAAACTTTGATATACACCTCTAATTAATCTTAAATAAATCACGAACTGTCCACCGGAAATATTATGTCTAAAAAGTCAAGCATCAGAACCGGTTCATTGTTAATATCTTTTTTGCAAATAATGCTTATTTCTTTTTTATATGTTGATCAAATATTTTAGAGGTATAAAATATGACATTGAAAAACAATCAAATACTTTTACTATATATATTATTTTTTCATAATATTTCATCCCAAACCCATCCTGTCAATCCCACCAGGAAATTTTCATTGAAATTAAAAGTATAACTTATATATAATAGTTGAAAAATGATGATGAACATGGTAAAGTAACCAAGAATATAATTAAATTCTTTGGAAAATCCTTTTCTATGAAGCTAGATAAGTCGAGTTAATTGCCTATGGTAATATATTTTTTCCGAACGACAAGGAGATTATTATGAATGAAAAGCATATCGTCATAAAAACTAACACACTTCATCCCGTTCAATTAAGGGTATTTTTTACCATGATTGCACTGTATACCTTCTACTTTGCGTCGAATTATAATTTAGGGCCAGCCACTAAATATATTCAAGAGGATTTTAACCTTACAAACACAGAATTCGGTGTATTATTCACCATATTCACCCTTGGTTTTGGTCTGGGCCAATTTGTAGCAGGATTTTTAGGTGATAAATATAATCCTAAGCTTCTGATGATTACAGGAGCCATCGGTTCAATAATAGCTAATGTTGGTTTCGGGCTTTCAAACAGTATGACCGGCTTTTGCATTTTCTGGGCAGTTAATTCCCTTTCTTTGTCAATGGGCTGGTCACCTGGCTGCAGCATACTTTTCAAGTGGATTCCCAGACAAAGGCAAGGACTTTTTATGGGTTTTTTTGATGCTTTTGCATTTCTTGGGGGTATCATCATCTACCCTGTTGCTGGCTTTGCCATTACATACATTAGTTGGCGGGCTGTTTTCTTTATTCCACCCGCTCTGCTTGCTTGCTGGACTTTAGTGTATTTTTTTATCGTAAAAAGCACTCCTGAAGAAAAAGGGTACACGGTTAAATGGAAAGAGGCTGAAGTCGGAGAATTAAAAGCAACTGGTAAAGATTGTTTAAATATTTTAAAAGATCCTCTTATAAATCTGGTCTGCCTCGTTGCAATTTGCAGCCAGTTTGTGCGGTGGGGTCTTGTTAACTGGATGATTAAGATTCTTACAGCGTCACCCGAAACAGGTGGTTTCGGATTAACCCCAGTTATTGCCGCTGCCATAGCATCCGGCATGCACTAGGGCGGTGCATTCTTCTCCATTGGAATGGGTTATATTTCTGATACAGTTTTTAGAGGAAGTCGCTGGCAGACAATTTCTATCGGGTTTTCGATAAGTACCGTTTCCCTTCTGCTTGTATACTTTTTCGGATTAAAATTATTAAGTGTTCCTTTCGGGATTGGAATGCTTACATTCCTCTTATTTTTGGCCGGTGGTTGTATCCAAGGAGTTCAGGCTCCAATTTTCAATTTGCCGGGAGGTTTGCTTGGTTCAAACTTAGGTGGCACAGGAGTTGGCATAGTAAATGGCTGGTCCTATATCGGGGCTTCTTTTGCAGGAGGAACACTAGGGTTTTTAATGGACCATTATCAATTAACCTCAGGGTTGCTTCTGATGGCTTGTTTATCATTTTTTTGGGGGGGGAATTCTAGCTATGATGATAAAAAAATAGGTTAAGGAACTATGGATATGAATCTGCTGAATCCGCGGCTGGCAATAGAGAAATACCAATACCAGGCGAGATGCTTAAAAGTCTATTAGAAGTCAAAAGAAAGTCTTTTGAATACATACTTACACAATAAAAGGAAGGCAATACTAGTAAAATGCATACAAAGAGTTCTATCAGGTGTTTATGGTCAAGTTTTAAAAGAAATTTAAATATTGCAATGGGAGTAAAAGTATTTCGAAATGAATTAATACCACCTTTTGCTGTAGCTCCTGAAATGAATTATAAAGTGCACCCTTTGTCAAGGACAGTTTGACTTTTTTTATTATCAGTCCCGCTAAAAAAATATATATGAACTGCTGATGAGTTTACCAACAGCACTATATGTTAATTACTTCCTTTGGCTTTAGGAATCGTCAAAGGAT
>JAENWH010000509.1 GCA_016650135.1 Peptostreptococcaceae bacterium | reverse complement strand
TTTTTCACGCTGAAACGCATAAAGTAGGAAACCCAACTCACAGATTCAGAACTATGACTTGTAAATCAAGATAAATAAAAAAAGATGGGAGACACTTCCATCTTTTTCACTTTTTATTATTGTACTTCTTTTTTAAATACTTCTTTTTTTAATACTGTTTTGTGTGCATTTAACTTATGCACGGGTGGGGACGGGTGAGATTTACTTTACTTTTGCATTGTTAAGTCTCTTTGTTAATCTGGATACTTTTCTTGAAGCAGAATTCTTATGAATAGTTCCCTTTGCAGCAGCCTGCATAAGCCTCTTTTCTGCTAAAGCCAACTTTTCAGTAGCTGTTTCAAATTCTCCTGCAACTAGTGCAGCATCAAAGTTCTTGAAGATACCTTTTAGATGAGATTTAACTCTTCTATTTGTAGCAGTCTTCTTTCCGATAACTAGGATTCTTTTCTTTGCGGATTTTATATTTGCCATTGTTTCACCCCACTTTCAGCAAAATTTCACAAACCTAATTATATATTAAAAACCAGTAAAATGCAAGATGTTTTTCCATCCTGCAATTAATTGCAATTAATGAATAATTAATGGGTTGGTAATGCAACTAGAACCAATTTATCTTAATTATATCTATATTTTAATTGAAATATATTGAAATTTCAAGTAAAATATATTATGTAGGTGAAAATATGGGCACGATGCGTTTTTCAGGCAAGAAAAAAAGCTTACACGACGACAATATTTTATACGGTTAATACGTAGTACAGATATAAATAAGAAAGAGGAAAATATGAACTCATATCAGGATTATATCAGAAATTTCTGCATTATTGCACACATAGATCACGGGAAATCAACGCTTGCAGACAGAATTATTGAAAATACAGGGTTGGTTGCACATAGAGACATGAAGGCACAGTACCTGGATAACATGGACCTTGAGCGAGAAAGAGGTATTACCATAAAGCTTCAGACCACCAGGTTAATGTATAAGGCGAAGGATGGTCACGAATATATATTCAATTTGATAGATACGCCCGGGCACGTGGATTTTACCTATGAAGTATCGAGAAGTTTGGCCGCTTGTGAAGGGGCTGTGCTTATAGTGGATGCGACTCAGGGCGTAGAGGCTCAGACGTTGGCTAATGTTTATCTTGCTTTGGGCGAAAATTTGGAGATTATACCAGTATTGAATAAAATAGACCTGCCAAGTGCCAGACCCGATGAAATAAAGATTGAAATAGAAGAAATAATCGGAATTGATGCTCAAGAAGCCCCACTAATTTCTGCTAAAGAGGGGATTGGAATTGAAGATGTTCTTGAGGCAATTGTTGCAAAGGTCCCTCATCCAAAAGGTGATGTGAATGCAAAATTGAAGTGCCTTATTTTTGACTCTTATTATGACAATTACAAGGGTGTAGTGATATATACAAGAGTTTTTAATGGAAAGGTAAAAAAAGGAGATACTATTCTCCTGATGAATACAAAGAAAAAATATGAGGTGACCGAGGTTGGTGTTTATTCACCAGGACCCGTACCGATGAAGGAACTGACGGCAGGAGATGTGGGATACATTGTAGCCAGTATCAAGCAGGTTGCAGATGCCAGAGTCGGGGACACCGTAACCCTCGCAATTGACCCAACAGAAGAGGCATTCCCTGGGTATAAAAAGGTTCAGCCCATGGTTTACTGCGGGATATACCCTGCTGAAGGTGAAAAATATGAAAGTGTGAAAGACGCACTTGAAAAACTGCAGGTCAAT
>JAENWH010000374.1 GCA_016650135.1 Peptostreptococcaceae bacterium | reverse complement strand
GTTTGATATCAAAATTATGGAAAGCAAAGGCTTTACCGGTTCTGTAGAAACCAGCCATAACTTCATCACATACCATCATGATGCCAAATTTGTCGCAAAGCGCTCTGACACCTTCCATGTAACCAGCTGGCGGAATAAGAACTCCATTTGATCCAACAATTGTTTCAAGGAAGATAGCTGCAATACTGTCTGTTCCTTCATATCTTAACTGGTTTTCTAATAATTCCAAATAAAACTCTGTTACAGCAGTTTCGTTTTCAAATTTACATGCTTTAGGAACTCTGTAGGCATAAGGGCCATCAAACTTGATGAATCCTGGAACGCCTGGTTCATTTATAAATCTTCTTGGTTCTCCAGTAAGACTTCCGGCACCAGCGGTGGAACCGTGGTATGATCTGTACATGGAGAATACCTTCCATCTGCCGGTGTAAGCTTTTGCAAGCTTTATAGCGTTTTCATTCGCTTCAGCGCCGGCGTTTGTGAAGAATATTTTAGCGCCTTCTAAACCTGATAATTCAACCAGCATTTTAGCTGCCTGAGATCTTACTTCAATAGCATATCCAGGCCCCATGAAAGCCATTTTATCAGCCTGGTCTTTGATTGCTTCAACAACTGCTTTGTTACCAAATCCAAGGTTTAAGTTGACAAGTTGTGATGACATGTCTGCATACTGCTTACCATCTTCGTCCCAGAAATAGATACCTTCTGCTTTTGTAACAACCATAGGGTTGATTTTAGCTTGTGCACTCCATGAATGTAAGTTGTATTTTAAACTCATATCTTTAATTGCTGACATTTTAATGCTCCTTTTCAATTTTAAAAATATTTTATATAACTATTTTAATGCAGCTACAATCTCAGCAGGGAATAAATCTTCATCCTTAGGTTGGAATGAAGGAATTTCTCTTGCAACGTAAGTGAAGTTTAACAGGTCTTTCCATGTTGCATTGTGAGAAATACTGTTGTGTCCCCAAGTTCCGCAACCTAGAGTCATTGACATTGGGAATCCACAAGTCCATGAACCTGAGTTTGAAAGTGACTGTGGAAGGTTCACACAAACTTTGCAGACTGGAACTACTTCACCAAGCTTAGTTACTCTATCCTTGATTGTAGTATGGATGCCGATACTGTGTCCTTTTCCTTGATAATCCAAAATTTTTCCAAGCTTTTCAAGTGCGTCATCAAAATCTTTTGCTTTCATAATACCTGAAACTGGTGAAAGTTTTTCTCCAGTGAACGGAAAGTTATTTCCGTATCCTGCATTTTCTTCAGCCATAAGCAGTTTTGTTCCAGCAGGAACTTTAATGTCAGCGGCAGCTGCAATTACTTCAGCAGTCTGAGCAACAATGTGCCTGTTTAAATCATGATTTTCAGGGGAAAGAGGCCATAAAGCCTTTTGAAGTCTGGCTTTTTCAGGTGAACCTTCTTTAAGTAGTACAGCACCCTTTTTAGTCATAGCAGCAATGAAATCAGCATAGCAGCTTTCTAAAACGATGATATTATTTTCTGTTGAACATGATGTTGCATTATCAAAAGTTTTTGAAAGGATGATCATATCAGCGGCAGCATCAAGGTCGCTGGTTCCATCAATGATAGTTACAACGTTTCCAGTACCTACACCGATTGCCGGATTTCCAGAGGAGTATGCTTCTCTAACCATTGGTGTCCCACCAGTTGCCAGAATGAAGTCTACTTCTTTCATCAATATTCCTGATGCTTCGATGGATACATATTCAGGGTCAATCGCCTGAACTAAATCTGCCGGTGCGCCCATCTTAACGATAGTTTCTCTAATCATTTCTACAACGGCAAAATTACTTTTTCTTGCCTTTGGATGTGGTGCAAGGATAATGGCATTTCTGGTTTTAAGAGCCATAAGAGCCTTCACAACTGGAGTTGCTTCGCCGTTGGTTACTGGAACAAGAGCTCCAATAACGCCCATAGGTTTTGCATAGGTTTCTATTCCCATTTCTTCATCTACAGCATATAGACCAACTGAAGTTTTACCCTTCATCTGGAAGTATGCACCTTTAACTTTGCCGTACATTTTAAGCTGCTTATCTTTTGCAACGCCCATACTGGATTCTTCTACCAGCATTTCTCCAAACTTTAAAGCAACTTCCGGTTTTGTAAGTTGGTATGCTACTGCAGCTGTAAGTTTTTCCACCATCGCCTGGTCATAACCATTAGCGATTTCCTGAGCAGCATGACCTTTAGCGATAAGGTCCTTGATATACGCTTCGTAATTCATTGTCATATTTGTTCCTCCTTAAGATTAAAATAACATTTTATTCAACATTACTGTCGATACCCTAATATAGAGCAAGAGACGTGCCAAGACAGACGGAATGACCTTAAATATACAATGTATCTTGTATACGAGATTACCAGCTGTTAAGACTCATCGTTTTCAACGGTTACACGCAATACCAAAAATACAGTATTGCCAGACTATCGCCAGAAATAACATGGTTGAAAAAAACAATACAATCTAGTGATACAAAAAAGTATCGGCAGATTGTATTGAAAAATCAAGATATTTTGTATTATGAAGAATAAGGTAACTGTTTGCAACCTGAGGCGAAAGGGAAAC
>JAENWH010000085.1 GCA_016650135.1 Peptostreptococcaceae bacterium | reverse complement strand
CTCAAAAGCAAAAAAAATGCAAGTAAAAATCAAATGCAAAAAAGATTGCAAGGACATATATTGTTGTGCGACAGACTCTTGTCTGGTCAAACTGTAAATTGTTTTCTGTCTGATTCATAGGGAAAACGACAAAATCAAATCCGGACGACACGATTTAATCAGGGAAACTGCACGCTGTCATAGTTTTATCCATGCGAAGAACAGCAAGCTTCATATAGGTAAGGCTATGATGAAAATCATCATAGCCCGAAAGAGGATAAATGCGAAATTAGTAAAGAGACTGATTGTTAACAGCAGCAAGCATGGTTTCCGCATCGATGGTTTGTTTGTCAAGCTGAGCACCTAAAGCGAGCGCGTCGCACATGAGGTTGTCAATGAGACGGGGATTGCCTTGGGAATAGCTATGAGCGGCGCTTACGGCGGAAGGCTCTAAGATATCCCTGCTGCCACCGGCAAGTGTGAGCTTGTGAAAAATGTAGTCGCTAATCTCATTATCCGAAAGTCCCTCAAAGTTGTAATGAACAGTTATCCGCTGCTTCAACGCTTCATGCACCGGCTTTTCCAGAATGTTGTTTAGATAAGTCTCGCCGGCAAGGATTAAAGTAAAGCAATTCAAGGAATCATAGCCATAATTCATGATCATTTTCAGATCTTTTAAAATGGCCAAATTCAAGTACTGAGCTTCATCAATGGCTAAAACTAAGGGTGTACGTTTTTCCTTGTAGAGATAATAGATTCTGCTTTGAATAGCCTTGAACATACCCGTTTTACCATTCTTTGCATCAACGCCGAGAAGCTCACAAAGCTGCCTGTAAAATTCCGAAACGCTGATGGTGGAAAGGCAAAGATAGGACATTTGAAAAAGAGTAGGGTTCACCTCCTTTGCAAAGCAGCGGAGCGCATAGGACTTTCCCATTCCTGGTTTTGCTGTAAAAACACCGATTCCCCGGATGTCCTTCAGGTAGTTAAGACGGGAAATGGTCTGTTTATGGTCATTTGAAAGAAAAACATCTTTTTCTTTCAGGGATTGCTTGTCAAAAGGATTAAAGGAAAGTCCGTAGTAGGTTTTAAACATGAGGTGTACCTCCTGCTGCAGCGTAATCAATCGAAGGCACTTTGTTGTTCCGTTTGGTTCTGCTGTTCTCCACCTTGTTTGTAAGGCGGAGTTCATAATGTTTCCCCTCATATAGAATGTAGGCATTATTCATTTCATCAGGAAGGAAGCGAACATCAACCTTCATGCCAATAAACTGCATGGGAGCATCATAGAAAACGGCATCAATGCTGATGGTGGCATCGTTGTTCACTTTGCGGGAAACCCGGTTCATAAAAGATTCGCAGAGCCACTCGATGGATTTAGGTTTTCTAACTCTCTTCGCAGAGAGAAGAAATCTTTCATGGGGAGTCATCTTGATAGAAGAATGCAGGGAAGTATTGTACTTCCTCACGTAGCTCGCAAGCAGCTGGTTAAATTCCTCTAGCGATTGAATTTGAGCCACATCAAGGCCATAGAGCCAACGCTCTTTCATGGTTCGAAAACCCCGTTCAACTTTTTATCCGAATGTTCGGATAAAAAGTTTTATACGACGCTTTTTATTATCCGCATCTTTTTACAAAAGCCGTATAAATCAAGTACTTTATTAAAAAAGATGCGGATAAAAATATTTAGTTCAGACCAAACATCCGACGGATTTCATCATCTTTGTCTTCCCACAGTTTTTCTATTGTTTTATCTAGTTCTTGCCCCTTTTTAAGTGCTTCACGAATCTGTTCAACGGATGGGATAGCGTAGATTTTAGTTGTCTCTGAACTTGAGTGCCCGAGAATTGCTGATATCATTTCAAGCGGCACGCCATCCCGATATAAACCTGTTGCCCTTGTTCTTCGTAGCATGTGTGGGTAACAACTGTCAGGAATTTCTCTATTTTCTTTGCGCACAAGGTCTGCATACTTTTTTACGATTCTTTCTACATTCCTTTCAGACATTCTATTCATTTTTCCATGTATTATGGTGTAAAATAAATAAGTATCTGCTGGGCTATCTTTCTTATGATAAATCCTGATATATTCCCGCAGGTGTTCTATTGTTTTATCATTTAATGAAATAACCCTTTGCTTTTTGCCCTTTCCATGAATGAGAATGGAAGGTGCTGAAATCTCAAGCGAGATATCTCCGAGTGTTATATCTAGTAACTCAGCAACTCTGATAGCTGAATCAAACAGAATAATCAGTATCATTCTGTCTCTGTTTCCTATATTGGTATTTAATGGCTTGTTGAGAATCATTGCAAGACCATTTTTTTCGATGATAGGCCGCTGAAGTTTGGAAAGTTTCAGAAGTGGCACCTTTTGAACTCCCAAATATACTTGCATTAATGTTATATTTCCATCAGATACATACCTGAGATATGCTTTCAATGCTGCCAGACGTTGGTTCACAGTGCTGTTTGCAAGTTTCTTATTTTCCTGCATGTATTGCGAGTATCTGAGCACAAAATCATATGTGCAGTCTGAAAAACAAAAGGCAACAGCACTAAGTTTGCATTCAGTCGTAACGTAGGTGTAAAAGCACATCAGAGAAAGCCTGTATGCCTTTACTGTTTCAGGACTTCTATCTTCTTGCCTAGAAAGAAAAATATCAAGAAAGTCCTTTGTCTTTGAAAAGAAAAGTTCCGTAAATTCTGTCCTATTACTCATATGACACCACCTCCGGTATAACAGCACTGGCAACGGTGTCTTTTTTAGCAATAGTTTTGTAAGCATCGCTGACAAGATAGTAATAGTAAAAGGTCTCATTTATACTCTTATGTCCCAAATATCTGCTGAGATACGGCATCATAACTTGAAGATCAAGACCTTCCTCAGCCCATATATTCATACGGTTAACGACAAAGGTGAACCTGAAATCATGAATTGTTGGTTTGTTAGTACATGGTGCATACTTGGTTTCACCCCAAAACTTATTGAATATTCTGTCCAGTGTAGTGTTTTTCAGAGGCTTATCCGAAGCTTTTGCGGGAAAGAACCATTTAGGCGTAAAACCAAGAGTGGTACGTATATATGAAAAATATTCAATGCAACTCTTGAGAAGATCTTCAGGAAGGTATACAAGTCTATCCTTGTTTCCTTTTGAATTAAGTATTGTAAGTATCCCTTCTTCAAAATTAACATTTTCTGTGGCAATGCATGCAACTTCTGAGTTCCTTAATCCGCAGCAACAGTATAATCTGAAGATGAGCCGATATTCGTTTGCAAGTCTTACCTCATATACAGGCCTGTGTTTCGGCTGGTAATCATCAACTACATTAAAAAACTCATGTATTTCAAAACTATCAAATATATGCGGTTGTGCCCTTTTGAAGTGATAGAAATCATGAGGAATATATACGCTAATCCCACAGGAACCCATATATAAAAGTAGCTGGCGTACAGCTGAAATCCGTTTCCCCTGATTGAAGTTTCCTTCTGTCTCCGTGCGCTCCATCCATTTGCTGAGAAATGCTTTGCTTATTTCTGTTTTATCCAGACCGTTATCAACACAATAGCTATCGAACCGTTTTAGAATTCTTTCTTCTGATTCATAGGAATAGCCATTAGATCTTTTTTCTTGCAGCATTCCTGTTATGTAAACGGCAATGATGCTCTTAAACTCTGAATTATTTCTCATCGCGCCACCCTTCAATTCCACAATTTTGAAGTGTTAGGGGACACATAAGCATTCTGTCAGTATCAAGTGAAAGATAACGATGGACAGAAGCGGTGCCGCGCTGTCCAAGTGCATCAGAAACTGTATTTGTACCGACTCCTTTTCTGAGCAAATTTGTCGCAAAGGTTTTTCTTGTCACATGAAAACCGGATCCCTCAATATTTCTGTCCGGAAGTGCTGTCTCAAGAGCTCTACCACATGCAGTTCTTCCCACAGGCTTAAATGGAGCTTTTTTACTCAGAAAAATATTTTGGCGGTCTTTTGTATGCCGCTCTTCTGTGATATAACGATATAGGGCGTTCCCAACCTCTGTAGGCATTGGCAAGTTTATTTCTACCTCTGTTTTGACCTGAATAAATCGGATGGAAGAATTCTTCCAATCAATATCTTCAGCTCTAAGATGCACTATATCAGATGACCTAAGTCCCATTTTTAAACCAAGTAATAGCATTGCCTTCTTTCTGAGCGATAGGTCAGAATCTTCATCCTGAAGTTTTTCATTAAGCTGTGCCATTTCCATTTCGGTTAATATAATAACTATGGTTTCTTTTGGCGCAACGACAGATGGAAGAGCTGCAAAAAGCATTAGATTGCTAAGAACACCGGTTTCGCCTAGATACTGGAGAAATCTTCGTATCCTCACATTGTAAGCGTTTTTCCCAGCTGCTGTTTTGTGTAGATCATTCAGATTAAAATCTTTTATCTCAGAAACAGACATATCTTGAAAAGACCTTAGTCCTGTTCGATCAAGATAATTACAAAACCTAGCTATACTGGATCTATACATATCAAGTGTTGACCGTTTCCATCCTTCACGGATCTTGTTTTCCATAAAATTGTCTACTGCTTCCTTGCACCATCGCGGAAGCAGAGTGAAAGATGGAGGCTTGACGCGAAATAAGGTATCAAGTTTAATCTTTGAATTATTATGATACTCGGCTATCAGACAAAGCGACCGATGGATTGAATAAACCTCTGTAACGAAGTAATGACTTACGCTATTGAACCATACTAGTGAGATTTTAGGACTATAACCATAGCCATTCATATCTAAAAATAGTATCAAAAAATCCAAAGCTCTATTATTTACTGAACGAATAGCTTTGCTGTATTCATTTTCGATATGTATTTTTTTTGATATAAGCTGATATTTGCGAAGGTCTTCAACAGATACGACATCTTCTGATTTTTGCATGCCTGCTATTGTATCGTGGACCATATCATCTACATCATTCCAAAAGCACCCCCTTCCAAGAGAAAGATAATGAAGTATAACGGTGAAGCCATATGATACCTTAACTTTATTGTAAAAGTATTCCATCATTGCAGAAACAGAACCATTCTCAATCCCTTTACCAAATTTTCCGGAATGAATATCTTCATCATAGAAGCAGCACATCAATTCATAGGAAATATCTGATATGTTTTCAAGCCCTTTTTTCTGAACAAAAACCAGAAACCTAGCACACATATGTTTATGATTATCAGCAGTTGCTTGCGATAAAGTTTCATGAAGTTCTAAAATGTAGTTATCCAAAAGATTTTTTAGGTTTGCATTTAACATTGTGTAAGATTTTAATGCTTTAGGATTACGATTCGGTCTGATATCACCTGTTTCATATACATCCTGTAGTTTTGTTAGGGCTACCTTGTAAAAGTTCAGATAGGTTTTACTCAACGTCATCTTAATGGAGTAAAACCATTCATAACCCACTTCAGGAGTGTATGTTTTTTTGGTGTGTAACAAATGTGCTTCAAGGCTATTAAAACAACTTATTGATCCATTAATAACAGCCCGACAATAGTGATTTTTTTCATGAAAATTAAGAATCTTTTCAACCATGGTTTTGTACTCTTGCATAGAGATACCTCCTTCAAAATATTTGATATCTCCATTATGGCTGAACTAAATATTATTATCCGCATCTTTTTTCATAAAGTACTTGATTTATACGGCTTTTGTAAAAAGATGCGGATAATAAAAAGCGTCGTATAAAACTTTTCCTTTTGCAGCTCCATCTCTCACGGGAGTATGAAGCTTGACGATGCCAAGGCTTCCAGAAATCAAGGTAAGCTGATCATTGGAATAGGAAGAGCCGTTATCCAGATAAAGTTTGTAGGGGATGCCATAGGTCATTACCGCAGCCTTTAAAACCTTTTGAAAATTGTAGGCGTTATCGTTGTAGAAGATTTCAGCGCCAACAATCAGGCGTGAATGGTCATCAATGATCATAATGAGAAAAGTTCTACGTTTCTTTCCTTTTTCATTGATGTATGGCAAATAGCAGGTATCCGCCTGCCACATGCCGCCAAAGAATTCTTCCTCAAAGGCTTTGCGGTCTTTCATGTTCAGGTTCCTTGCAGATTTCAGGTCGTTGCGCTTAACGAAACGCTGAACAGAAGCAACCGATACAGTGGCAGGGATAAGAGCTTCCTGGATAAGCCGATGATAAATCTGAGTGGAATTCAGCCTTGAAAATTTTTCCTTGAGTCTGTAGATTTCTTCAATGGCAGTATCAGGCAGGGTTCTGGTTAACCCTTTATCCTGGCGAACAGCGGGAAGAAGGGCATCCATGCCCCCATACCTGTAACGAGACTCCCACTTTTCCAGGGTGTTGTAGTTGTAAGTGACAGCTTGGCCGTTTGGAAGAATCAGTGGTTTTTCCGTAACTCTTCTGTAATAGGCAGTTTTAGTTGCATCGGGAAAAATGCCCTGGATAACAGGAGCAATGAGTGCAAACTTAAAATGAGCTGCTTCAATATGCATTTTTGAACTTAAATTAGATGCCATGGTTAATCCTCCTTTTTTTTAAGCATAAAACATGCAGAGAAGGAATACCATTTCGGAATTATGTGGATATCAAAATCCAATAGTTTGAAAATCTTAAGGCAGATGAGAAAATGAAGTTTTTGGCAGCTGCTGCATAAAAGAAAAAGAGCATTGCTGGAAGAAAGCTTCTGTAAAAACTGAAGTTGAATCAAGATGAAAAAGACCATTCAAAAACTTCAAAGGCTTTTCAATTGAATCTGCAAGCATGCCAAGCCAAAGCTCTTTGTGAATAAAGAACAGCTTTTTCCAACCGTAAAGAGTTGAAGGAGAAATCTGGTATCTATCGCAGATGGAAATCACCGTACTGGTACCTGCGAAGTAGTCTTTGAGGACACTAAGGATAAAGGTTAGAGAATAGGAGCCATATGGGATAAGAACATCTGGCAGAATAGCATGGGTATGCCTGCATGAAGAACAGATAAACCTCGGTATGGAAACCTTCAAGGAAAACAAGGAGCCTTTGTCCATACCAATCAAATATCTAGAGTAAGAAGCGTGATAGGATAAACATCCTTTTGCCCCGCAGACAGGGCAAACTGCTTTAGAAGGGCAAAAAGAAGCCAAAGAATCAGAAAAAAGCTTACTATCTGAAATATTTTTTAAATTTAACTTGCAAAGTATCGTAAAATTTCTTATCATAATAGTAATGAACAGCTTCACAACGGCTGATTTATTGTGTGAGGAAAGAGCGACGACTATGGTAGGTGGGCGCTCTTTCCTTTTGTTATATCGAATTAATGAAACTATATTTGTAAAACGAGAAAAGGTCAAGAAGAAAAGCATAAAAGCAGAAAAAAACGTGTCGCAACAAGCAACACGCTGTAATACTAACATCATAGGCTAAGCAGAAAAGAATTTGGAGTAAAGGTAGGGTTTAAGCAGACTTGAAATTGT